>JASEGY010000072.1 GCA_030019105.1 bacterium
GGAAGATGATGAACTCTGTAAGAGATTATCAGAAATAGAAAAGGCCGGCCTTCGGGCAAAGGATTTAACTCAACAATTACTCACTTTCTCCAAAGGCGGAGCGCCGATTAAGAAGCCTGTCTCTGTGCCGCAATTACTGAAGGATGTCATCCCCTTTGCCTTGAGTGGTTCCAATCTCAGGTGCGAATTTTGTATACCGGATGATCTCTGGCCGGTTGATTGTGATCCGGGCCAGATCAGTCAGGTGCTCAACAATCTGGTCATCAATGCCAGGGACAGTATGTCGGAAGGTGGGATAATAGAAGTTAAGCCGGAAAATATAATGGTAGAGGCGGGGGGCGCCATGCCCCGCCAGGCCGGCTCGGTCCTGCCAGAGGGTAAATATGTGAAGATTTCGGTTAAAGACCACGGGTCCGGAATACCTCAAGAATATCTTGGCAGGATATTTGACCCCTATTTTACGACTAAAGAAGGGGGAACCGGTCTGGGGCTGGCTACGGCCTTTTCCATTATCAGGAAACATAAGGGATATATTGATGTGGAATCCCGGGTGAGCCGCGGCACAACCTTTGATATCTATTTACCGGCTACTGAGGAAAAAATTGTAATCGAGGAGAAGGAAACACCTGAGATATTTACAGGAAAAGGGAAAATATTGCTGATGGATGATGAGAAGGATATTAGAGATACTATGGCTAATCTGCTTGAGTATTTGGGTTACGAGGTTGATTTAGCTCAAGATGGTAATGAAGCGATCAATCTGTACAAAATGGCCAGAGAATCCGGCTGCCCCTTTGATGCCGTTATCCTGGATTTAACCATTCCCGGGGGATGGGAGGCAAAACAGTCATCCGGAGACTGGCCGAGATCGACCCTGAAATTAAGGCCATTGTCTCTACCGGTTATTCCGATGATCCGATAATGGCTGACCCGAAAAAATACGGCTTTAGCGGGGTGGTGGCCAAGCCTTTTGAAGTCAATGACCTGAGCCGGATGTTACACCGGATAGTAAACAAGGGACAGTAAACTGGCCGAAACGATGACCATCGCTTTCAGGTGGATAGGCTGAAGACTGAAGTTCAATCTTATGCTCACCGTATTTGTCCCTAAAAGCCTTCCACCTTCAGTCTATCCACCTGATCGGTAAATGGCCCAAACGATGATCAAGGCCGGGATAACAGAACTACTGAATCTCGGTAATCGGCGCTTCCTGCATCCAGAGTTCGTGAATAAAGTCATAGAGCCTGTTACTTACCGAGACCTTGTACGGTGTCGGATTTAGCGTCCGCAGGTGGTCATTTCTCATTAAACCAAGCTGGTCAAGGGTATAGCGCCGCAACTCTTTCACCGAAGGAAGCGGAACATTAATCCGGCCGTCCCAGACACATTGATGTAAGGAAATGACTTCAGTTGGGATGACGTATACCCTTTTGGTTTCCTCAAAGGGGTGCCGGCAAAGAATCCGCTCACCAGGCCTGGGGGGGGCTTCGCCAACCGGAATCATCAGGTCCAACAAAGCCGTTCCCTCTGAACCAATCAGGCGATACGCTTCCTTTCTACCCGGCAGAGTTACCTTGTCCACGTCTTGAGATAATTTAATGCGCTGTTTGCCGTTGACCTCAACCAGTTTGTAAACACAACCCAGGGCAGGCTGTGTCTGGCAAGTGACCAGATGAGTGCCGATGCCGAAGACATCAATTTCATGTCCCTGTTGTTTCAAAGAGATCAAGGTGGCCTCGTTAATATCGTTGCTGGCGACAATCAACAAATTTGGGAAACCATCAACAGGAAATCGTTCTCTAACTTGCTGAAACATCTTTTTCGCTTTTTTGGACAAATAGGCCAGATCACCTGAATCCAGTCTAATCCCAATAGGCTTATAACCAATGGCATGGAGGGCCATGACCACAGAGAGAAAATTCGGCACCCCGGAGTTGAGCGTATCGTAGGTATCCACCAGGGCCAGAAATCCTTCGGGGAAGGCCTGAGCATAAGCGATAAAAGCCGCCAGCTCTCCTTCGTTCGTATGGTTGAAGCCAAGCTGTTTACGGAATTTGAGGGCCAGGCTAACGAAATCGTGTTTCTTCCCATCCGGATCAATAATGGAATTAGTCTTCAGGTCATCAAGTCCGGAAAAAGAAGAGACATAGGAATGGGCATGTGTTCCCTTGACCGTAAGCCCGAAAAGTTTACCGGCCAGGACATTGCTTGTCCCGTTGAAGCCTCCGATGACGCTGTATCTGGAAGCGGATACAGCCCCATCCGGCCCCTGGGCTCTGCGAGCGCCGAATTCCAGGAGGACCTTGCTCTCATCTCCCACGGCCAGCCGGAAACAGGCGGCGTTAGTCGCCACCAGGCCGGCATAATTGACCAGATTAAGTATGGTCGTCTCAAGTAGTTGGGCAATGGCCAGAGGCCCTTCCACCCGGATCAGAGGGATGCGTGGGAATACCACCGAACCTTCTCTGACAGCGTAGATCTTTATTTTTGAGCAATCCGCCCTTTTCAGCCAGTCAAAAAATTCCGCATCACATCCGGGCATTAAAGACTTGATATATTCAATATCTTCGTCTGCAAAACGGTAAGCGCTCACAAACCGCAGAACCTCTTCCAGGCCGGCAAATATAGTGAATGATTTGCCAAACGGATTTTGTCTGAAAAAGACATCAAAAACAGCCGGCTCTTCATGCTTGCCGTCCTTCCAATAGGCATAGGCCATCGTTAATTGATAAAAATCAGTTAACATCGGGCTTACGAAATTGTTTGCCGGTTTCATGGTTAGCCTCCTTCCGCTTCAGGCTGCCGTCTGTCTTGATAAGTCACCGCTCGTCCTATGGGCCAGTTTTTCCTTTAATATGCCGCTGGCAAGATTCTTCACAGGCGTATTTACTTTTTTGGCGTATGCGTTTAATGCGAAGAAACTCTCCCTGTCAATCTCAATTTCAAAGTGCCGCCTTTTAATATCAATTGTCATGTCTACTGGTTCCAGATACTCTTCATAATCACTTGTACTGTGAGTATCCCAGAACTCTCCTGCCTCCTCCTCGGAGGCAAAAGTATCAGGTAACGGGTCGATGCTTTTACTACTTTTGCTTTTCATATTTATGTCCCAATCTTAATTTCTACCGTGAGATCATTGATAATATTCTGTCGATACAAAAGTCTTCTGCTTTTACTCCAATTATTACTTCTGAGTTTTCTGTTTTTGGGAGGTTCAAACTCGATGGATTCATCAGCTTTCAATTGTCTGACTTCAACGTGGGCATAATTGGAATCTAAAGGATCGTGACAGGGAGTAGCCATTCTTTCAAATCGTGAAGTTTCTACCGTGAAAGAATAGCATCCATCCGTAGTATTTATATTTTCCCGAAGTCTGATATCCGCAGGTTTTGAAAATCTGCTCCAATTACAGGAGAAATCAGGGAAACGAATAGAATGCACCCCTATTTCGGTAGTATCAGGAATCAGGTCTGATTGGTTGAAACTCCTGTAGAGTTTCTCGTTAGGGTAAAAATCGGAGGGAGAATACTTGTAAGTCATTCAAAGATATTATCCGTAAAGAAGGTTTACTGTCCGTGTAAAAGAAAAATCCTTTATGTCTTCACTTACTATAACGTTCTTCCTGGCATCATCATTCACAAGTGCCGCAGTTTCCGCAGTATTGTAAGTTTCCACAATCAAAGAACGATTATTGTTATAGCTTTTGTAAAAGATAGATATGCCTTCTTCTTTGTTGGGCACTATCTTGATAGGTATAAGGTCGTATTCTTTGTATAGGTAAAAACAGACCTCTTTTGCGATCTCTTTTGAAGCAATGTTTGGCTCTGCAATACCTTCTTCCCTCCAACTACGGGGGAAAGGAATGTTGAAAATCAAATTCTCTACGTGACTATAAAAGGGGTCTCTCTTTTTTACAGGGATGTTATATTTGGTATTTGCAGCCAACTGACTCATTGTTATTTCCCCACAGTAGTTATAGGCGATGTCCATCGTTTCGGCCATTTGAAAATAGGAAGTAAGAAATGGGAAATAGGAAGTAAATCAAGATACTTCCCATTTCCTGATTTCCGGGATGATTCACCTTACTGTGAAAGCTTGCGGCTAAAAATTATCATTAACTTTCCGGAGTTAATCCTTTAGGATTTCATTAGTTATGAAAGGCTAAAGCCTAAACTCCAGAAAGAACGCAAGGTTTCACAAGAAAATGGACGATTTTTGAACCGTCCCTGATTTCCCATTTTCGACTTGAGTGGCCGAAACGATGATCAATGCCTACATTTCATTATAGACTGTGATATTTGATTTGTCAAATCTTTTTTGCCTTCTACACGGCCTTGTCCATCGTTTGGGCCAGTCAAGTCGAAAATGAGAAATGGGAAGTATCTTGATTTACTTCCTATTTCCCATTTCTTACTTCCCATTTTTAAAATGACCGAAACGATGGACAAAGCCCAAATTACTCATACCTGAGCGCCTCTACCGGATTAAGCCTGGCGGCCAGATGAGCCGGATAGACGCCAAAGAATATCCCCACTAAGTAGGAGAAGGTAAAGCCTAAAAGAATCGCCCCACCTGAAAGAGAAATGGCCAGATCCATCACCTTCGCGATCAAAAGAATCACTCCGGCCGCCGCTCCAATACCAATGATTCCGCCAAAAAGGCAAAGCATCAGGCTTTCGGTCAAGAACTGATAAAGGATATTCTGTCTGGTGGCTCCGACCGCTTTTCTTATCCCCACCTCACGGGTTCGCTCCCGGACAGTTACCAACATAATATTCATAATCCCAATCCCACCCACCACAAGGGAAATAGCCGCAATGCTGCTAATCACAATAGAGATGATATCCGTCACCTTGTCTACAATCTGGATGAACTCATCCATTGTGGTTACCTCCCAGCCCTCTCTGTCAGAAAAGAGCTTGAGGAGATGCCTCTTTATCCTCTCTTTAAGAATAGGAACGGACACGCCGTCCTTTGCCCTGATCAAGACCTCATAAATTTCATCTGCCCCTAACAGCCGCTGAAGAGCAGAGGAAGGTAGAATCAGGGCATTATTAAGGTCCCACGGGCCTAACTTTAATTTATAGGTCATTATCCCAATTACCCGGAAGTATGTCCCTTCTACTTCTACATCTTGATGGCCTAATGCCTTTGAGCCGCCAAAGAGAGAATTAAAAAGGTCCCGGCCAATTATGCCAACCTTTTGTGAGCTTTTGACCTCATGTTCCGTAAATATCCGTCCTCTGACAATATCCAGCTTCCACATCTCAAACCAATTGGCCGGAACCTCTAAAACCGGAATCAATTTGTGCTCGCCTCTTACTTTCATGGTGGTAGAGAGAAAATATTCAGGGGCCACATCTTCAATTCCCGGAATATCCCTCTTCATTGCCCGGACTTGATCCTCGGTGAGATAGTCCAGCTTATCCTGCCGGGTTTCCATCATGATCTGGTTGCTGTGAGCCACGATCAGGTTGGTTCCTCCTCTGCCTAACTCGCTAAGGATCAACTCCTTTCCGCCCTGTCCTATGGTAATTATGGCCACAATGGAAAAAACTCCGATCATTACCCCCAGAACAGTCAGGAAGGCCCGTAGTTTATATTGCCTTAAGCTTTTTAATGAGAATAGGATATATTCTATTAACATCTCTCTTCTTTGTAACTGTTCAGGGTGTAATGAAGGAAAAAGGGGAAAGTTGGGAAAAAGGGAAAAGAGGACTAATTTCATTGCAAATTGCAAATTTAGCCAATTAGTATTTCAAATTTAAAATGAATTTTCCATTTTTCCCTCTTTCCCCTTTTTCCTTATTTACACTACCTTACAATCCGCCCATCTCTTAAGGTAATAATCCTTTTGGCGTAAGAGGCATTCTCGGAATCGTGGGTAACCAGAATAATCGTTGTCCCATCTTTATTCAACTCACTGAGCATCTCCATTATCTCTCTACTCGTAGCTGTATCTAAATTTCCGGTAGGTTCATCCGCACAAATAATGACAGGATTGTTCACTAAAGCCCGCGCCAGGGCGACCCTTTGTTGCTCTCCACCGGAAAGTTCCGTTGGTGTCTGGTTAAACTTGGTCTCCAGGCCAACCCTTTGCAGTATCTCCTCTGCCTTCTGCGCTCTTTGTCTCCGGGGAACCCTCGAATAGGACAGGGGCAGCGTCACATTCTCTATTAAGGTTGCCCTGGGAAGCAGATTGAAAGACTGGAAGGCAAAGCCTATTTTTTGGTTCCTTATCCCGGCCAATTCCAGATCACTTTTGGCCCCGACATCTTCTCCTTCTAATAGATACTTGCCGGAAGTGGGGCTGTCAAGGCAGCCGATAATATTCATCAAGGTTGATTTGCCCGAGCCGGAAGGGCCCATCACCGCTAAAAATTCACCCCTCTCAATGGATAGAGAGATACCGTTTAAGGCAGCAAAACCCTCTTTGCCCATGGGGTAGACCTTTGTCAGGTCCTCTGTTTCAATAAGCATCAACATCTCCGGATTGCAGATTTCGGATTGCGGATTGCGGATTTAGCTCTGGTCCCCACGCTCTGTGTGGGAACCTCATTCAGGACGCTCTGCCTCATAAATATGTGACGCAGAGCGTCACAGTCAGCATCCTCACGCAGAGCGTGGGGACGAGAAGTATCGTACCTACTCAGATAGATAGGCTGAAGGCTGTCCCTAAAAGCCTTCAGCCTTCAGTCTATCCACCTGAGTTACCTTTAATCTTGAGCACGGCCCCATCCTTAAGGTCTAAAGGAGGGTTCAGGACAACCTCCTCGCCCTCTTTTACCCCTGACAGGACCTCAGCTTCATTTGGATTCTTGAGTCCTAAGACTACCTTGCGTTTTATAGCCTTATTATCTTTGATTACGAAGAGAAAGGTTTCATCATCAACATCGACTATTGTCTCATGGGGAACCTTCAGAACATCAGTCTTTTGGCTTGAGATGATATTGACATCGGCCAGCATCTCACTTCTTATATCAATATTTGCAGGCTCAAGGAAAATAGTTACTTCAAAGACATTGAGTTTTTCCTTCAGGACCGGAGATGGGGCAATCTTTGTTATTCTTCCGGAGACAGGTTGCCCCGGAAAGGCATCAAGCACAATAACGGCCTCCATTCCAGGAGATATCTTGCTGATGTCAACCTCATCCAAATTGGTCTTGACCACAAAGGAGCTGCTTGAAACAACAATACAAAGTAATCGTCCGGCAGGAACCCAGGCGCCTTCTTTGACTGTCTTCTGAGTAATAATTCCTGAAATAGGGGAGATCACTTTTGTCCATTCGAGTTGCCGGTTTATGGCAGAAAGGGCTGCCCCGGCGCTTTCTATTTGGGCAGAGATAGTTTCCATCTCCTCTTTTTGTTGTTGGCGATGCTCTTCCAACTGTGTTAAGGCAAGTTCTTGAGCAAGTTTCGCCCTCTTGTAGTTTACTTCTATCTTCCTGAACTCGTCTTCTGAAAGGGCTTCACGCTCCAGCAACCCTTTCCTGGAGAGGAGGTTCCGTTCTGTTTCCTCAAATACAATCCCTGCCTCTTCAGCCCTCTTTTCCTGCTCTTTAATCCCAAATCCCCGCTTAAGGAACAGAAGTCTATTCCGGTAAGTGACTAAATTCGATTCTTCCTGCTTCTTTCCGGCTAAAAGCTCTTTGCTGTCAAAGCCGGCAAGCACTTCTCCTTTCCTTACTTTCGCTCCCTCTTCTAAAATGGAGGTGATCACCCCTGATGATATCTTGGCATAAATTTCATATCTCTCCCTGGCCTCAATCCTTCCTCTGGCGGTAACCTTAAGCACCAGTTCGCCTCTATTTACTTCGCCCTTGACTACTTCCACGCTATCTTTTTCTTTTACTTTCACAAAGACCAGGTAGCTGATGCCGATGAGAACAATTAAAATTAATCCTGAAACAATCCACTTTTTCATCTTAGAATATCCCTCATAGGGTATCCTCTTTAAAAGTCATGGTAGAATGATCAGGGGTCAGGGGTCAGGGGTTCAAGGTTGGTCACATTACGCGCCATCTAACCTTGCATCCTGACCCCTGACTCTTGATCCCTGCCTTGGCTCTTACCATTAGATTTGAAGAAGATACCGCTCATATACGATCAAGCGAACTGCCCCAGAGGATAGAACTTCACCTCTCAGTTCAGCAAACAACCGCCCACGCTGGGCCAGGACGAGTGTTGAATGCAAAATACAAGGATATTGTTCCGATAGTGTGTAGACATAGATTTCGTAATCACGCAGAGACCGGAATGGGCTCACGGCGCGCTGTCCTTTCGATCATCCCTGCAATCGTTTCAGTCTGGCCTTGCAAGGATTTAATGGCTGCCTGATATTGACCCCGTCGCCGCAGCCAGATACTGTAAGCGCTCGCCCAGGCTGTCCAATCTCTCACCCAGCTCTCTGAGGGCGGTTCTTCACCGCCTGTGTAACCCTCATAAAAAGTTTCCGAGAGCACCCCGTATTTGCGCTCGTAGGTTCGCATTTCATCTTCGAGAGTGTAGATGTCCTGCAGGATGTCATCGAGTGTCATCGCATTACCACCTTTGCCAATATTGGAGTAGAGATGGCTTGAATAGGAACTGCTTATCGGGAAGGTCTTCCGGATAAATCTCCCTAATTGTATGCCCGGTTTTCCTTACCTTGCGCCCAACTTTTATTTAATGTTATCATAGCCGAAAGCCTCTTGTCAAGGATAAAAATAGCTTCCAGAGGTCTCCACTCTTTTACCTCCATTCCGCCATAATTTCCTTCTGCTCCTGGAGATCAAGCTTCCTTATCCCGTCTTTAATGATCCACCGGGTGTGACGGTCGTCTGTTTCCTTCCATCTATTAACAAACTCTATCAGGTTGGCCTTGTAATGTTTGGTCATATGCCTTAAGGCGATACCGACTCCCTTCTTGACATCCCTGTCTCCATCTTCCATCAATATATCTAAGACAGCCGCTGCCTTCTCAATGTCTCTCCCCTGCTTCAGGAGAAAAGATGTTATTCCATAAGTGGCTGCCCGTCTTAGCCATTTATTCCTGCTACAGGCCCAATCTTTCAGGATACCCAGGATGCAATCAGTGTCCTCGTCAAAGATATCCCTGAAGGCATAATATCCGACAGCATCAACCGCAGACCAGTATTGGGTTTCAAGGATATATCTTCCCGCTGACTCCACCACCCTTTGAGGATACTGTTGGCCCATTACCTTAAGAGCGAATGAGATAATCACCCCCCAAGCGCCATAAATCAAGCCTTTCCTCTTCTTCTCTGTCTCTCTTAGCTCCTTAGCGTTGTAGCTATATTTTCCATCTTCAGTAAAGAGGCTCTCCAAGAAAGCAAGCCATTTGTCCGGCTCAACAAGCCCTTTTTTCCCAATCTCCTCACCTACAATGCGGAGGAGGGCAAAAGGGGTTTTTGATTGAAAGAGGTAGTTGACTTCCTCAACCAATCTCTTCTGAAAATCTTCTTTCTGCAAGGCAAACAGAGTCCATCTTCTGATCTCAGCAGCCTTTAAAGGCCTTTTCCCACAGCTCTTCTTAGCGCGGCGAAGCCGCAACCAAACCATTATATTATTTCGGATTTCGGATTTCGGATTTCGGATTTAAAAACCTCCAGTCCGCAATCCGCAATCCGCAATCCGCAATCCGCAATCGTAACACTACAATCCGCAATCGTAACATTCTCGCGGACAACGCAAATGTTGCGGGGTAATAGTATAATATCGGCACCTTCTTTGAATAACTATCTCCTTGATTAAGGAAGAGATAACCTTGCCCACCCCAGGGATTTCAGAGAGGCGGTCTTCTTCTGCCAAAGTCACTAAATCATAGGGCTGTTTTTGCAGATTAAAAGCCACCCGCTGATAAGCGGTTCGCTTCTTTCCTTGAAGATAAAGCAGGTAAGTGATCTGCAAGAGCAGCAAAGCCACCTCATCCCTCAGAGAAACCCTGTCCTTGAATAGTCGGTAGGGGATGCGAGTAGTACACATCGGCAGAAGTTCCCCGCCGGTTTATGAGAAGTTCTCGTGGCTGGAAGTCTTTGCCACAAGATATGATACGCAAAATAGGCCTACCCTCGAAACCGACGGGGAACTTCCGCCGAGCTGTAGTAGGTATCTTGTAATGGTGGCAGATATTTCTTGCCCTCTCTTCGACTATAGCGGAATATTCTATTTCAGGAGCGCCCCACTTATTCTCCCGGTAAATCTTGTGGTAGATCGGCACCAGGTCTGGAAATCCGGCCTCAAGAACCTTCATAAAGCAGTCCTTCTGCCATCCTTCTTTCAAGGTCATCAAAGCAGGCAGGATAAAATCCACCCCTGCTTCGGAGCAGGCAGATACGACCTGCTCGATACTCTTCTCATCATCACAGATATAAGGGATAAGCGGCATAAACCAGACACCGGTGGGGATGCCTTCTTTAGCAAACGTCCTTAATGCCTCTATTCGTTCTACGGGAGGGCCGGCTTTAGGCTCAAATATCCGGCAGGTATCCTCATTGAGGGAAGAGATAGAGAAGGAGACAATAGCCTGTGACCTTTTATTTATCTCTTTAATTAGCTCAAAGTCACGAAGGATAAGGCTGGATTTGGTCAGGATATGGCAGGGGAGTCCAAACTCTAAGATTAGCTCCAGGATTTTTCTGGTAAGTTGAAACTCTTTCTCAGCGGGCTGGTAGAGATCACCCACCCCACCGCCGACCATAATGATTATCGGCTCTTTGATTCGGCCAAACTCTTTTCTCAGGAGTTGGGGGGCATTTCCCTTGACCCTGATCTCTAAACCAAAGTCCCCCTCTATCTGATACTTTTCTGTCCGGCCATCGCAATAGACACAGGCGTGTTCACATCCACGATAGAGATTAATGCTTGTGCGGCCGGCCGTCCAATCATCAATGAACCTGTGCCTGTTTAAGATCGACTTGGCCTGAATAGGGATATATTGGGCCATCTAACAAAATCTTTTCAAAATCTGCCTCAGCAAGGGGATTACCCTCAATGGCTGCTGTGCCAAAGATAGATTTCCGAATCACCTCTTCTTCTATTTGTGAGGCTAATACACGTCGACGGAAGTTCCCCGCCGGCTACAGAAACCAGGTTTTTTGAAAAAACCTGGTTTCTCAGACTCCTCAAACCGACGAGGGATTTCCGCCGAGCTGTACTAAGTCCGGCAGTGGCCGAAACGATGAACAAGGCCGGAAAAACAATAATTCTCCTCCAGCCCTCAGGCGACTTCCAACCTGAGATGTTTGCCAAGGGCGCGTACAAACTTCTCAAGAGTCGAGAGCTTGATGTCCTCGGCGTGATTTTCGATCCTGGATATAGCAGATTTTCTTGTATGAAGCCTGGTGGCAAGTTCTTCTTGCGTGACACCAGCTTCTTCCCGGGCTCGCTTGAGCATCACTCCGATTTTAAACCGGATGTTCCTGAAGGAAGGCGCGACATCTCTTTTACAACATTTTTGCTGTCAGC
>JASEGY010000730.1 GCA_030019105.1 bacterium
AGGTTATGGCCGACTGCGATGTCGATGCGGCCGACCTGCATCTTGTGCTTCAACCCCAGGTCAAAGAGGCCTATATGTTTAGAAGCGGCAAAACGGCCAAACTGGATATGCGGGCCTGTAATCAATGCGGCCAGTGTATTGTGGTCTGCCGCTTTGAGGCCATATCGCCCGGTTTCAGGATCGACCCGATCTCCTGTGAGGGCTGTGGTGTTTGCAGCCATATCTGTCCTCAAAAGGCCATCAGAATGGAGGAGAACCTTTCCGGTGATTGGTTTATCTCCAATACAAAATATGGTCCAATGGTACATGCCAAACTGGGTATTGCGGAGGAGAATTCCGGCAAGCTGGTTAGCTTAGTCAGGAATCAGGCTAAATTAATCGCTGAAGAAGGCGCTTATGACCTGGTGCTCGTCGATGGCCCGCCTGGTATCGGCTGTCCGGTAATTGCCTCCATTACCGGGGCGACCGCCGTCCTGGTGGTTACTGAACCAACCCTGTCAGGACTGCATGATTTAGAGCGGGTGGCCAAATTAGCCGGGCACTTCAGGATAAAAGTCCTGGTTTGTGTTAACAAGTATGATCTAAATATAGAAATGGCGGAGAAGATTGAAGCCCGCTGCCGGGCCAATGACTATCACTTTCTGGGCCGTATCCCCTTTGATCCGGTGGTAGTAAAGGCCTTAGTTAATAAGACAACTGTTGTTGAGTACTCAGAAAATGGTCCGGCAGGTGATATTAAAAAAATCTGGAAAGGTGTCTTAAATGAGCTCTGAACTGGAAGCGAAAATCATGGATGCCCTGAAAAAGGTGATCGATCCTGAGACAGAACTGGATGTAATCAGGATGAAACTTATCAGGGATTTAAAGGTAGAAGACGAGGGCCATGTCAGCTTAACCTTGAGATTCATCGCTATAGACAAGCTCATACTCCTGCTGGAAGTCTTCAACATCGAGAAAAGAATGTTGACAAATATGACCACTTATGGCATACTCTTTATAAGGGTAAGGTGAAAAGGTGGAAGGAGAAGGGAAAGAAATGGCTAAGAAAAAAGTAGTTGTGATTGTCGGTTCCGGATTCTCTGCCGGGCTTACAAGTGGCGACAATCCTCCCATAGGAAATGGGCCTGTCCCTACCCTGTCCGGGTTTACTGAGGCAGTAACTACTCAGCCACGAATTAACACGAATATACACGAATAAAAGGTATCCTCTTCAAAAGTTATGGTAGAACCCGTTCAGGTTGTCAGGTTCAGA
>JASEGY010000731.1 GCA_030019105.1 bacterium
ACAACGAGATAAATATCCTAAAGGAGATCTAGCCGTAGAAGTTTCTATTTTTAGTGTTGTTACTAAGTCAAATGTTATATTTAATTACTACGAAAAATGTTATATTTTGCCTCATACAGGAACATACTCTCTTTGAGATAAAATCTGTTCTATCTTCTCTTCCTTCTTTGTCTTTCTGTTTCCTTCCAAAAGCATAGACTCACAGATGATAGAGCCTTTATACAAAACAAGGATACGATCATCGGAAAGGATACAGACAGTTACCTTGGCTTTGGCAAAAGAGAATCTTGTCTTATTGGGTGGTATCTGAATAATCTGGCCATGGACAGAGATGGTATTATCATTGGCAGCAGTTCTTTCAATCTTCTTACAGAAGATAGTATTCAGGTTAGTCCCATAAGGAAGAGGCATATAGCTGCTTTCAGCCTTAATAGTATATCTCTCATTACGCCAAGGCAAGAACTTATCAAGGAGAAACCTGTTGGCCTCATCATAGTCTTTGATACCAGCCAATCTCATCTCTTTTATCAGCCTATCTTGAAAGAACCTAAAGGCAACCTCAATCCTCCCTTTTGACTGGGGTGAATTGGCTGGTATGATAGTGATTCCCAATTCTTTTAATGCCCTCTCTATCTGAGTCTCATCCTGTTGCGGATGCACATTGTAATGTAGTCCTCCATGTCTTGTTGTCTCAAAGTGAGAAGCCTTATCAGCATAAAGGGCACTGAACAATCCTTTCTTTTCAATAAACCGTCTAATAACATGCATATTGGCAAACATGGTATCAGAAGGAAAAAACTTAGCATAAGGAATCTCACTGGTGGCATCATCTATTGCGGCAATAAGCCACCACTTTACTGGTATATGCGAAAGCCATTGGTGTTGGGATGAATCCATCTGAACCAGTAATCCCGCCTTGGGCATCCTTCTTCTCCTTCTGTAGACCTTTTTCTTCTTCCTTGCTGATCTTTAACAGTTAAAAAAACTAAGTTGTGTAGTTTCAACTACATATCTATACCGAAAAAGTTCTTGGCACTACCAATTGTCCTTTGACATAATTTATATCTCTCGAATTGTAGGAGGAATAGCAACACCAACAGCCTGAAAGACCTTGCCACATGTACCAAGACATTGGCTGCGGATGGCCAAGCGTTTACCATTCTCTTCTATGACGGTCTCTTGAAGAGATTTACTACACAGTTCCGGGAACCTTTGAGAACAACGAGGAGACTGGACAGCTTTTGGC
>JASEGY010000732.1:0-65 GCA_030019105.1 bacterium
GGATTGATGTATGCCACCCTGGTCTCGGTATCGGTTCCACAAGGACCGCTGACCATCAGGGTCAC
>JASEGY010000732.1:164-1236 GCA_030019105.1 bacterium
CGGTGCAGGGATTAGTTGTGGCGTAGATGTGGGCCGGGTTTGAGTCAGAGGAGTTGTTGCCGTCTCCAAAGTTCCAGGAATAGGTGTCAACCGTGCCGGTGCAGTTGGACGTGAAGTGGACTGAGGTTCCGGAGCAAGGAGTCTGGTTGTTGGCGGTGAAGTTGGCCTCAGGCAAGGCAACCGGATTAATGTAGGCCACCTTAGTTTCGGTATCGGTTCCACAAGGACCGCTGACCATCAGGGTCACGGTGCAGGGATTAGTTGTGGCGTAGATGTGGGCCGGGTTTGAGTCAGAGGAGTTGCCTCCATCTCCGAAATTCCACAGATAGGAGGTGATTGTTCCTGTAGAGGAATCTGAGAAACTAACTTGTGTCCCTGAACAGGGAGTGGTGGTGCTGACCGTAAAATCAGCTTGTATCCCGATATTGATCGAAGGAGCATTTGAATAGGTATCAAAATTGCTACTATCAGTAGAATCAATATAGTAAGAATTAGGTGTATCAGAGATAAGAATGACATTAGTTGTACTGGCAGTTAAGGCTTGGAAAATAATAATAGCTAATATGCCTGAATCGCTTGTGTCTAACCCACCATATCGTGAATATAAAACCACAGGATATGTATCGGGTGGATTTGGTGCAGTATTGACAAGGTTAGAAAACCCCGTTCCCTGCATCACTGTTACTACTAAAAGCGCGGTTGTGTCATATTGCACTCTACTAGCCAGGCTTGTTATGGTATCAACAGCATCCATTCCGCTAACCTCAATATTAACCGTAAAAGTATTCCCTACACAGACATTAATGGTAGAGGGGACTAAGGCCATAGTAGTAGTTAGAGCTTGGGCTTGAGTAACTGTTAATAGTGCGACTAATAGGCTCAGTATTAACCAAAGACTACCCTTTTTAAATAAATTCAGATTTTGCATAATTCCTCCTTTTTTTGCTATATCTTCCCTTCGGTTATCAACTTTTCGTTATATTCTCCTTTAGACATGGGGCATTGGTACAACTTCCGGTATTCTTAGCGCGGCCTCTGGCCGCAACCAAACCAATTTTGGATTGCAGATTGC
>JASEGY010000733.1 GCA_030019105.1 bacterium
CTCTGAACCTGACAACCTGAACGGGTTCTACCATAACTTTTGAAGAGGATACCTCAAACGGTTTGGACTTCAGGAAACCGTAGCATCTTCGCCTGTACCGATTCCAGAATTGAGTCCCGGATAAAAGCACTCGCATTCAAGATTTCGATGCCAATCAATTCACCTTTGTCATTAAACTCTACAGTAATGTCGGGACTGAGTTCAACACTCCTGTTCTCTGGGTCATCGGAAATCGATAGATGTAGCACATCATCATTCTCAAAATATGCCATGTGAGGTTTATTCATTGGTGAACCTCCCACTCCTAAGTCGGAACTTGATTTGCTGGCGTGTTGTTGTATGGATGGTTATCGGTGTTAGGGAGTCTTTGTCTACCTCATAGGGTATTATTACCAGCATGTTGCCATGGCCTCCCACAGCGACAAGGCGTCCCGTTGCAGTATCAATATATCGCTCAGATGAGTATCTCACGATATACTCAATCTTGTCAAGGTCAAACTCACGCAACCTTGCTCTGTATTTCATATAATCCGTCCATACGATCATGGATTCGTGATCCTTATCATTTTTTGCCAAACCAGAAGTTCACCTGCGAGCGGAGCGAGTCAGGTGCAACTTCGGGTTGAACTAAGCTGCGGGAAACCGCCCACTGACCTCTTTATTTCCGCTAAGCACTTTCCGTACCACCGACCCCCATATCCACAACAAATATAAGAGGTTGCAGACCAGGCTTTTCAGTCCAAGTTATAAACTTTAGCTATTTGTTTGGTCATTGTTTTTTTATCTATGTCCCCTCGTATCTCTCGTATCCTATACCTGGCATATTTGGGCTGTCAATTGGTGTTTATGCTGCCTTTCTGTAATAGCAAGCTCAAAGAGAGAGTTTGTCGCTTCAGCAACCTTATCAGCACCACCTGGTTGAAAGTATATATCACCACAATCATTACAGACCAAAGCTAAAAGCCCGGACAGTCTTACTGCCACTCTCTCCCTCTCAAACTCTTGAGAGACATATTTCTTTTCGAGGCTGCCACCACATTCAGAACATGGCTCTTTTTCTATATTTACTTTTCTCATAGTTTCCTTCCCCTTCGTGTCGGCGATATCCACCACGGTTTTTGTGGAACATGTGCCGTCACAACATCAATGATTCTTTCGTTTGAATAATCACAAACTATCTATAGTGTTTAAGAAAAAGATTTTGGGGTTGGTTATCCTTTGGAGTTTAGGCTT
>JASEGY010000734.1 GCA_030019105.1 bacterium
TCCAGCGACTTTCCAACCCTGAATGCCATCGATGGCTCACTTAGTGGCTGGGGTGATGCTTTTGTGACCAAGATAAATGCGGCCGGCACCAGCCTCGGCTACTCCACCTACCTTGGGGGAGGCAGTTATGAGGAAGGCCATGGCATAGCCGTTGACTCCTCCGGGGCGGCATATATCACTGGATATACTTACTCCAGCGACTTTCCCACCCGGAATCCTATCTATGGCTCACGAGGCAATGATGCCTTTGTGACCAAGATAGCTGCGGCCGGGGATACCTTAGTCTACTCTACCTACCTTGGGGGAGGTGGTGGTGAGTCGGGCAACGGCATAGCGGTTGATTCTACCGGAGCGGCATATATCACTGGAACTACCGTTTCCACTGACTTTCCAACCCAAAATGCCATCTATGGCTCACTTAGTGGGAGCACTAATTTATTTGTGACCAAGATAGATGCCACCGGAAGCGGCCTTGTCTATTCCACCTACCTTGGGGGAAGTGATGGTAGTGACTCCGGCGGGGTGGCAATAGCCGTTGACTACTCCGGGGCGGCCTATATCACTGGCTTTACCTTCTCCACCGACTTTCCCACCCGGAATGCTATCTACAGCTCATATAGTGGAGACACGGGCACTGACGTCTTTGTGACCAAGATAAATGCGGCCGGAAGCGGCCTCGACTACTCCACCTACCTTGGGGGAACCGGTGATGACGGAGGCTCCGGCATAGCCGTTGACTCCTCTGGGGCGGCATATATCACTGGAACTACCAATTCCGGCGACTTCCCAACCCAGAATGCCATCTATGGCTCATATAGTGGTGGTAGTAATAGCTGGGAGAGAGGAGATGCCTTTGTGACCAAGATAAATGCGGCCGGATCTGCCCTATCCTACTCCACCTACCTTGGAGGAAGTAGTAGTGAGGGAGGCTCCGGCATAGCCGTTGACTCCTCCGGGGCGGCCTATATCACTGGAAGTACCCGGTCCAGCGACTTTCCCACCCAGAGTCCTATCTATGGCGCAAAAAGTGGCTGGCAGGATGCCTTTGTGACCAAGATAAATGCGGCCGGAAGTGCTCTCGCCTACTCCACCTACCTGGGGGGAAGTAGTAGTAACTACGGCAAGGCAATAGCCGTTGACTCCTCCGGGGCGGCATATATCACTGGACAGACCTCCTCCAGCGACTTTCCAACCCTGAATGCCATCGATGGCTCACTTAGTGGCTGGGGTG
>JASEGY010000735.1:0-185 GCA_030019105.1 bacterium
GATTGCGGATTGGGAATCGCCCTCTTCCTCATTTTCGATTGCGAATTGCGGATTGCGGATTGCGGATTGGGAATCGCCCTCTTCCTCATTTTCGATTGCGGATTGCGGATTGTGGGTTAGTCTCCTCCTCAGCTTCTTCTATCAACTCAGGCTCAAAATCCTTACCTGGCAGATTCTCGATTGCG
>JASEGY010000735.1:280-1230 GCA_030019105.1 bacterium
GCGGATTTCGGATTGCGGATTGCGGATTGTGGGTCGGTCTCTGCCTCAGCTTCTTCTATCAACTCAGGCTCAAAATCCTTACCTGGCAGATTCTCGATTGCGGATTTCGGATTGCGGATTGCGGATTGTGGGTCGGTCTCTGCCTCAGCTTCTTCGCCTGCTAATTCAGGCTCAAAATCCTCGCCCGGCAGATCTTCGATTTCGGATTGTGGATTGCGGATTGCGGAGGTATTTGATTCAACTTGCTCCCCTGGCAAGCGAGGTTTAAAATCGGAAGGATGATAGACACCTTCTGTAGATGGCTCCTCCGGACTTTTTTCCCAGCGGTCAAGTTGCTCTTCAGTCGGCTTACCAAAAAGAGAACGCGGAAAATCCCCTGGAGGGGCTTCCCTTTCAATAAAAGGGGATATCCTATTATCAGCCAGATAATCCGCCAGATTAATTTCAGTTGATGCCATTAACCTACTCCTTTAGATGCAACCAATCCCTTCCGTTGAACACTCTCCTTGCTGTCGTCATTTAATATTTACGGCATAATTGAGGATAATATTTAGCCCTGTATTTGGAGCTATAGGGCAATTATTAGCCATTAGCCTGGATTATGCTCTCTTTATAGTAAACTTTAGCCCATTATCTGTATCCTTCAGGCAAATCAAGTCCCATCCCCATAAATTTTGATGCGATTGCCCTGGGGTAGTGGGGACTCCACATTACCCCAAAATTGGTTCCACAATTTTTCCGATAAAAAGTATGCTCTGGGAACAATCTTCTCGAATTACAAAGACAAATGGCCGGTCAACTCGCATTGAAAACCCGGACGGGAGAGCTGTTGGAGTCATCTCCACAGAAGTAACTGCCGCTGCTTCAGTGCCTTCCTCATCCACTTTTACATAAGTCTTATACTATTACCCCGCAACATTTGCGTTGTGCGCGAGAATGTTACGATTGCG
>JASEGY010000736.1 GCA_030019105.1 bacterium
GCTCGGATTTCTTCGAGTCAGGGCCAAAACTTTAGGCGTTTTTGTTAGTCACGGCCCAGCATGAACTGTGGTATCGCTGCGTGTTCGACACAAATAACTGACACAACGAGACTCTCACCCGCCGGATTGCAGCTTTGTCAGATGCTCCCTCCGGTTCAGTAGATGGCTCAGGGCTTTCAGAACTTACTCTTATTTTCTGCAGATCCAGGGGCGTAATAAGAGTAACAAAACTTTTTACGCCGCCCTTTCAGGGTTAATAATCGTGTGTCTGCCTCTGTTTCCAGGGTTTCGCCCTCAGGCTTACACACATCTCTATTTACCCAACAGTTTCAGTCGTCCCGCTGGGACTTGGTGGTCTATGCAGCCTACTTCCCACCAGTAAACTGGTGGGCTATTTTCATTTGGCCCCTAACAGGGCCAGGAAGCTAACTCGCTGTCCCGTAGTGACTTTTAAGAATAGCCCGCCACTTTAGTGGTGGGAATCAGGCTGGCAGTTTTACAAGCTCTTGCAGGGATGTGTATAAACCTAAGGGTTTCGCCCTGGGCTGCAAAATGTGGCCTCTGGGGTCAAGACAGGTAGTAGTCTGGGAGATACAACTCCATCAATTCTTCCACTAATCTGCGATAACCCCATTGGGGTAGTAGTTGGTGAGTGACCGAAATACTGATCAAGGCCATTCTTGTCAACGCCTGTTTATTACCGGGACTCCTTCATATTTGCCTTCTTAATCCAATGGTGGCGTGTTCGATGTCCCCAAGACTTATTACGCAATTTACGTAATCGCTCCATCTCCTGCTGATCGGCCCAGATGACCCATCGGCCGGATTGGTCTTCATTCTGACGGGCTTTAACCCACCCACGTCGCGCCCAACTGTAGAGAGTAGTGACAGGTATATTGAGCGCTCGCGATAGTTGAGATATCCACCATTCATCTTTCCCAGGACCGTTCTGATCCTGGCTGCGTGAGTACCGCCGGGTTAACCCCAGCCGATTCATCAAGGTAATAACACCCTCTCGACCAAATTGTTCTCCCCTCTTCGGAGGTCGCCACCCTTCCTGGTTCAATACCTGAGTAATTTGGGCTGCCTTGAGTCCTTGTCCGGCGAGCTGCCTGATTCGTTGGGTCAGCCCGCCGTAATAGCTCAGTTGTTCCATTCTGGCAACCGGACGTATCATCTCCAATTTACTGATCAAACCTCCTGCCCAGTGAATATCGACTTTTACA
>JASEGY010000737.1 GCA_030019105.1 bacterium
CCTAAACTCCAAAGGATAACCAACCCCAAAATCTTTTTCATGAAGTCTATAGAATTGATCTTATCCATCCTTAAACTTGAAATGCTAAATGCTAACTTTGCAATTTGAAATGAATTATCTCTGTGCCTCTGTGTCTCTGTGACTCTGTGGCTGAGTAGTTACTCCCTTAATTGCACAACCCCTTTTTTAACTCTCCCATGGTCACGGTAGCTGTACCTACTTCACCGACCACAATCCCAGCCGCATAATTGGCTAAGGTGGCCGCTTCTGAGAAGCCGGCCCCAGAGGCTAAGGCGAGTGTAAAGACAGCTACGACTGTGTCTCCGGCCCCGGTGACATCATAGACCTCCCTGGCTACGGTAGGGATATGAGTTATTTCTCCTCCCCGGGTAAAGAGGGACATCCCTTTTTCTCCCCGGGTGATCAAAACAGCCTGACATTCCAGGATATTGAGAAGTAACCGGCCAACTTCAATTAAACTTTTCTCATCATTGATTTCCCTGCCTGTCAGGGTGCCGGCTTCGTGATGATTAGGGGTAATAACAGTGATATGCTTATATGAGTCCAGATGGCCCACTTTTGGATCAACAACTACCGGGCAATTAAACTCTCTGGAGAGAGAGACCAATCCTTCAATAAGAGGTGGAATTATAACCCCTTTGCCATAGTCAGAGATAATCACACCGTCTATAGTAGAGATAAGGCTGCGGCAATAATCGAGTATTGATTCAGTTAAAGCCGCATCTATCTCTTTTTTGTTTTCCCGATCTACTCGAACAACTTGCTGCGAATGGGCAATAATTCTCGTTTTTAGTGTAGTCGGCCTTTCATAAGTGGTAAACAGCCCATCTGTCCCGATATTTTTTTGCTTTAGATCAGTTGCTAAGTCTTCGCCTATTTTATCCTGGCCAACAATTCCAACCAGTTCAACCTGTCCTCCCAGAGAAACAATATTGTTAGCCACATTAGCCGCTCCTCCTGGAAGAATAGTTTCCTCTACGACATCAACCACAGGGACAGGCGCCTCCGGAGAGATTCGCTCCACCTTGCCCCAGACAAACTCGTCAGCCATAACATCGCCCACGACAAGAAGCTTCGTATTCTTAAACCGGTCTATAATATTTAGCAAATTAGTCATCATCGGATTTCGGATTTCGGATTTCGGATTTCGGGACGGTTCATTTTCATCGTTTTTCCTGTGATTTCTTCCGGGCAACTTG
>JASEGY010000738.1 GCA_030019105.1 bacterium
CAATCTGCAATCCAAAATTGGTTTGGTTGCGGCCAGAGGCCGCGCTAAGAATAGGTTCAAGGCTAACAAAATTGAAAAGGTGGTTGTTATCGGCTCATCAGCCGGGGGGATTGATGCCTTGATGCAGGTGCTTCCCTGTTTGCCGGCTAACCTTGAGGCCGCGGTACTTGTAGCCCAACACATGAAGGCCGGGCGCTGGACCCGTATGCCTGAGCATTTTGGGCGTTACTGTAATCTTCCGGTCTTTTTAGCCGAGGAGGGAATGGCCTTAGAGACGGGTGTTGTTTACATAGCCGAGCCGGGAAACTAGATGGACACCTTGTCTTAGAGCGTGGATTTCGACACCCCTTTGGGAAAAATCTCGATTTTCTAAGTGCCGATAAACATTACTTCTCTGGATTTTGGGGTAACCTCCAAGAATTCCAGAAATTGGCTTTTCAGGGGCAAAACCGAGTTTTTGGGCTTTTTTGGGCTACGGTAGATGATTGGCCGGAATGCCGCAATCTGCTGTAAGTGCTGACTACTTCTAAGCTTAAAAAATAGACAAAACCGATAGCGCCCTGTCGAAATCCACGTTAGAGGGTGTGAACGGTTACGATAATTAAAAGAAGGAGGATTTATGAAGACTGTCACCTATGCTTATGCCAAACAACATCTTGAAAGCGTAATGGACGAACTGATAGATATTCATGAACCTATTCGTATCGAACAGCGAGGGGAGAGAATGGCTGTTCTGGTAGATGCAGAAGATTTTGACAGCCTGATGGAAACAGCCTATCTTCTCCGTTCTCCCGCTAATGCGGCACGTTTGAAGCAAGCCCTGGATGAGTTCGCATCCGGAAAGGGGATTCTATTAGATGCGCAAGCTATTGTGGATGCCGACAGCCTTGAATGATCTGGAATACTGGCAGCAAAACGAACCGAGAAAACTAAAACGGATAGTTGAGTTATGTGTGGATGCTTGCAAACATCCCGGACATGGAAAGGGAAAGCCGGAACCATTGAGATTTAACATGTCCGGATGCTGGTCACGACGAATAGATAATGAACATCGACTTGTTTATCGTTTTGATGAAGAAACAGTTTATATACTTCAAGCACGCTATCACTATTAAAGGATAAACCCATGAGGAAAGTCAAGAGACCAAACGCGGCAAGAGGAATTCGTATCCTCTTCAAAAGTTATGGTAGAACCCGTTCAGGTTGTCAGGTTCAG
>JASEGY010000739.1 GCA_030019105.1 bacterium
ACCATCCCGATACTTCCCATTTCCTAATTTCCCATTTCCCATTTTCGACTTGAGTAGCCGAAACGATGGATAAGGCCCTACTGACCACTGACTAAAATGAACGATGACTTTAACCGAATACTAATTATAAGGCTAAGCGGGGCCGGTGATATTATTTATACTTTACCGCTGTTGGCTGCCTTGCGGAGACATTACCCGGAAAGCTTTATTGCCTGGCTTGTGGCGAAAAAGAATAAAGAAATTCTGGCAGGTCATCCCTATATTGATGAAATTATTACCTTTGACAGGGAGAATTGGGCTTCTGATCTATGGAGATTGATCCCTCAATTGCGAGAAAGAAAATTCGATATGGTTATTGACCCGCAAAGCCAGTTGAGGAGCGGGGTTATCGCTTTGTTGTCCGGGGCTCCAATGCGACTTGGCCTGGCAAGAGGCGCCAGCAAAGAGCCTAATTATATTTTTACGAACAGAAGGGTAAGGCCAAATTCATCAGAGAGGCATAATCTCGACAGAGACCTTAGTTTTGCCAGATACTTAGGCATTGACCGGGAACCAATAGATTTCTCTTTTTACATTGGTGAAGAAAATGAAGCAGTCGTTGATGCTTTTCTAAAGAAGCAGGCTATAGACGAGTCAACAAAATTGATCGGGATAAGTATTGGCGGAAGCATTCCGAGCAAAAGATGGCGGGAAGAGAATTGGGCCATTCTAATAGACAGATTGTATGAAACATACAATAATATAAAACCGATTATCCTCTGGGGACCTGGAGAAGAAAATTCAGTAAAAAAAATAGTAGATTCGGCTAAGATAAAACCCCTTGTTACGCCGAAGACTGGTTGGAAGCAGTTAGCTGCTTTTTTAAAAAAGTGCTTTCTTGTTATTGGGAATGATTCCGGCCCATTACATATTGGTGTCGCCGTTGGGACAAAAGCAATAGGCTTGTATGGGATAGCCATCTGGTCCCCTGAAAAAATAAGACCTTATGGCCCGCAAAATATAGTAGTAAGAAAAGATTCGGAATTAGATATGCTATCCTGCCCCAAATCCAAATGCAGAAGGTGCCGGCGGCATGATTGTATGGATCTAATTACGCCTGGAGATGTTCTGGAAGCGGTAAAAGGATACCCTGGTTAATATATTGAAGGTATGGAGTTGTCGTGATATAGTGTTTAAGAAAAAGATTTTGGGGTTGGCTATCCTTTGGAGTTCAGGC
>JASEGY010000073.1:0-7582 GCA_030019105.1 bacterium
TCCGCAATCGTAACATTCTCGCGGACAACGCAAATGTTGCGGGGTAATATTATATTTTGCCCGGGCGGCTACGTAGTCGCCAAGGTACCGAAACATAATGCCCAGGTGGTGCAGGGAGACTGCCTTTGACTTCCCTGTAGTGGTCCGAGCGCTTTCCTTGAGCAGTTCCACCATCAAATGGATAAATCCCCAGGTTAGAAGGTTCTCTGCATTGTTATTGACAATCTCCGTTGCCTCTTCGTAATCGCCGGCATCGAAGTACATCTCTCTGGCCTCAAGCTGCAGGAAGGTGTCTGAGACCGCATCACCCGCCATCTGAGCTGCATTAAGGTAATACTCCGCCCCTTGCCGCTTGTACACTGACCATTTTTCCCTGACCCGGCCCTTCACATACTCACGCACCAGCCGATGCACCTCATACAATATCTGCCGGGTATCTTCCTCGCCCCGCACCTCAAGAACCACCAGTAAGCCCCAGTCAATCAACTCCTCAATCTCTCTGGTTATCGGCACTACCTTTCTTTTGACCGGTAGTTGGGCCTTGAGCCACTCAAGCAAATCCTCGCCGGATAGCGACTTCAGTTCTTGCAGGAGCCTTTCGTCCCTAAGAGCGACCTGACCCATTAGCTGGAAGATGAGCTTCTCCATCTCGTGCAAGGGAAGCGCCTCATCTCTAACTTCCTCGGCCATCATCCATTCCAGGGCATCCTGACCTACCGGCTTATTGAAGGCCGAGGCCCGGTTTATCAGCTCCTTTGCTTGAGGGCCAAGGTTGGAGTAGACATCATCAAGCAGTATCTTTCGGACCATCTCCTCATCAAGCCCCTGAATGTCCGCCAGCACCTCCTCCGGCCCACGTTTGCGGCAGGCCTTGCCAAAAAGGCCCAGGGTTAAGGGATGACCGCCTGTCCGCTCAGCCACCTCATGCTTGAATCCATACTTCTTCGAGCTTACCTCCGGAGAGCGGTTCAAAAGGATGATTGACTCAGCCGGGCTAAGCCCGTCCAGGCCAATCTCGTCGATATTATCTTCACCCCGGCCTTCTTCTTGCAGGTCAAACCGGTACCTTGATGTAAACAGAAACTTAGCGCCTTGACGGCAGTGATTAACTATGACCCTTAATAGCCGGGCCAGGTCATCATCCTTGATCTTCCTCTCCTCATTTAGCAGGTCCTCAAAATTATCGAATATGAGCAATAGCTTCATCTGCGAAAGAACCTGGCCGACCAGATTTGCCTTCATATCCAGTGGGACAGGGGCAGACCATACCTCTGACAGGGCATTGACATCATTTAGAATCAGGAAGCTGTTCAACTCAGTCAGGAATCTATCTACAGAAAGCCCTCCGCCTCTGCACTCCACCCCGTATATCCAGTAGCCATGTTCGGCGGCCATTCGTTCCGCCGCTTTGGTTGAGAGGACTGTCTTTCCTATCCCTCCCAGCCCGTGGATAATGATCAGGCGTTTATTAAGGTGGATAAAGTCACGCAGTATCCGGCGCAACTGCGGCTGTCTGCCAATGAATTCCGTCCCAAGTTGTTCAAGGTTAAGATAGATGGATTTTTCAACCTTCAGGTGGGGAGCGGCCGATTTAGCTTGTTCTGTTGGCTCCGGCTCCTTAAACCGGATACCTTCCGGACTAAGGGCAAACATGGCCGGGGTGGCAAATTCACCGGCATAAATTGCCTGCTCTGACAGCAGAAGCCTTCGCCGGGCCTCAGACAGGGCAATATCAACTGGTTTACCAGCCGCCAGGGAGCGGTAGAAGCCTGAGGCTAATTGCAGGGCCGATTCATCAGTGATTGAGGCCTGCATAGCCACTACCGCGGGTATTCCTTTAGCCAGCAGGGGGGTAGCCAGGTCAGTAAATGCCTCCCGGGCATCGGTCATGGCTGTCTGACAGCCTGAGAGGAAGATGAGCCGAAGGGTAGGATGCTGACCAAGGAGCTGGGAGATTACAGCAGCGTCTTTGGCCACACTGTTTCCCTGATTATCTTCAAGCAGTAACTGGCCATTGCCCTGGCTGAAGGCCCCATGTCCGGTATAATGCAGGATATGGTAATCCGTGCTGCTTAGCCGCTCCTCTATCACCTGGACAGAGGCCTCATCCTCAAAATCCACCTCTATCCTGCCCTCCGTGATGCCTTTATCCAAGGCCTGAAGCAGCAGCGATTTTTCCTCCTCTATCCTCAGCCGTCTTGCATCCGGCAGGTCAAGGGGGCTTGAAATTACTGCTAAGACCCGGAGTTTACCAGAGATAGGCGGCAGGGGCTTTTTTAGGGGAGCAAATTGGGCTGGAAGACAGTACCAGGGTAGTAGAGGCCGAGGCGGCTAAAAAATTTCCATCTTGATGCATGGCCTCCCAGGGGAGATTGGCCAGGGCAGGCTCTTTTAGCCTCAGTCGTATGCGCAAAGGTAAAGTGAGAGCATCAGAGACACCAGGAGTCTGGGAGACTCCTGGTGTCCTGGTCTGCGTAAGCTCCAGGAAGTGCTCTTTTACCTTGCCGGTAAAGACCTGGGCAAAGAGCTTTCCTCCAAGCGAGCGCATATATTCGCTGCGCTTCTTAAGCTCATGGCCTTGCTCAAATGTTCTAAGCTGAAAGGATATCTCCTGAGGATTGAGAGAAAAGGGCGTAGAAACCTGCTCCTTCCTGCCGGAAGAATCTACAGATGAGATTTTCAGTTCTGCTGGAGAGCCTTTAATCAGCTCGACATAGATATCGAGCCATTCAAGCTGGCTTTGCATTTTCGTCCCCACCTCCTTTTTACTGCGCCCCTTCAGGGCGCGCATTCGATGTTGCTCCGAATCCCTGGGGTTAAAACCCTTGTCGTTACCTACATTTTGGCCTTGATCATCGTTTCGGCCAGTCGAACACCGAAGAAACCAGGTTTCTTCAAGAAACCTGGTTTCTGGTCGGGCACGATGGCCGAGACGATGATCAAAGCCCATATTAGTATTACTTTAACATTATTCAGGAAGTTTGTCAATAGAAAAGGAAAAGGAAAAGGAAAAGGAAAAGGAAAAGGGTTGCCCTGGATCGGCCCTTTTTGAACCATGCCGAATTATCTTGACTTTTTATAGAAGAATTGATATAATCTGACCCGTGCTAAATTGTAGCAATCATATAAAAACAATAGCCTTCATAAAAGCTAAAGGTAGTGACGCTATCCACACTCAGGAGTTAATCCTTTAGGATTTCATTATGAAAGGCTAAAGCCTAAAATCCGAAATATAGCTTGCTTTAGCTTTCGTGTGCCTCATTGTATAAAAATAGTTAGGTGAAATTATGAATATTACTCAAATAAAAAAGATACCTCTTTTTGGAAGAGGGATAATTGAGTCTATCTCCAAATGGATCGAAGATGACCGGCTGATAGTCTTAATAGGCTCTCGTCAGGTTGGAAAGACAAGCATCCTTTACCTCTTAATTCAAGATTTACTTGCAAAAGGTATCGAGGAAGACGCTATCTTCTACTTTGATCTGGAAGATTTTGAGATACTGGAGTTGTTAAATAGCGGTGTTAAGAATTTTATTCAATATTTGACCGGTATAGGGGCTAATCTTCAAAAAAGGGTCTTTGTCTTCATCGATGAAATCCAATATCTGAATAATCCAAGTAATTTGCTAAAGCTACTTGCAGACCACCACAAAAACATAAAGGTTATCTGCTCCGGATCATCAACTCTGGATATAAGAAGAAAGTTTAAAGATTCGTTGGTTGGCCGCAAAATTGTTTTTGAGATTCACACCTTAAGTTTCTCTGAATTCCTCACCTTTAAGGAGAAGAAGCATCTTGTTCGCCTACTAAAGGAATTTTCCTGGCAAAAGATTACAGAGGAGGACTTTAAGGAGCCTGAAATTCTGGAGATTTGGGAAAAAGAGCTCACTTCTGAATTTGAAGAATATATAATATATGGCGGCTATCCTGCTGCTACTCTGGAGAAAGAAAAAGATAAGAAGATAGCAATTCTCCAGGAATTATATCATACTTATGTGCGTAAAGACATCAATGAACTCTTTACTGTTGAGGATATAGGTGCTTTTAATCGCTTAATCAAACTGTTGGGTCTTCAGATTGGTAATTTATTGAATTTAGCTGAACTCTCAACCTCTTTATCATGCAGTCGGGCAACAATTGAAAAGTATCTTTTTATTTTAGAGAATACCTTTATTACAAAAAGGATAATGCCCTTTTTTGACAATAAGCGAAAAGAGATTATTAAGATGCCCAAGATATTTTTCTATGATGTTGGTTTGCGTAATCAAGTTACAAGGAATACCTCCCCTTTGGCCTTACGTGGTGAGGCAGGGGCATTGATCGAGAATTATGTTTTCGCTTATCTTGTTAATAACCTTGCTTTAGGAGAGGAATTGAAGTTCTGGCGGACCAAGAGTGGTAATGAGGTTGATTTTGTAGTTGAATCCGGTGATTTCCTTTTACCCATAGAGGTTAAATATCGAGCAGGGAAGAAAGATACAATCCCTACGGGTATTCGGTTCTTTCTTTCAAAGTATAATTCTAAAAAGGCGCTCGTCATCACCCAGGACTATCTTGGTAAAAGAGTAGCTAATGATGTAAAAATATACTTTATCCCAGTATATCTGCTTGGGTAGTAAGGAATTTGGACATGGTTTCATCTGATCTTTTCACCGTCGCGTTATTCATTTTGGCCTCCGATGGTTTCGTATAATTGACAGAGTTGTTTCGTCCGGGGGCCGACTTTACCAGAGCCAATCTTTCTGTCATCTATCTTGACCACAGGCATGATACCGGCTGAGGTAAAGGTAAGAAAGGACTCGGCTGCGGTGAAGAGATCATACCGGGTCAGTCTATCCTGGCAGGTTGTCAGGCCCTCTTGATGGGCCAGTTCCAGGACTGCCTCCCTGGTTATTCCTTTTAAAAGGCTACACGCCGGGGGAGTAACCAATCGTCCGGCCCGGTCAACGATAAAGATGTTGCTTATAGTTCCTTCTGTCACATAGCCGGCTTCATCAAGCATTATCCCCTCAAAGGCGCCTCTGGCAACCGCTTCTTGCTTAGCCAGGATATTGGTCAGAAAATTGGCTGATTTAATTTGCGGCAAAAATCCACTACCCCTCAAAGTAGGGACAGTCACCACTGAAATTCCTTCCTGAAAGAAATGATCCGGATAGGGATTAAATGGTCTAACTATGATTACCAGGGTTGGCTTTCCCTGAAAAATATCGAGTCCCGGCTTTTCAGCTTCTCCCCGGGAAAGGCTGAGTCTCAGGATGGCCTCATCTATCCCGTTCTTTTGAACCGTTTCATAGACGGCCACTTCCATCCGGCTAATGGGGGGAGTATCAAGAAGGATTGCCTTCGCTGAGGCCTGAAGTCTTTCTAAGTGCTGCCTCAGCCTGAACACCTTCCCCTTACAAACCCGCATAGTCTCAAAGACAGCATCCCCATATAGATAACCCCGATCAAAGACCGAGACCTTAGCCTGGTCTCGGGTAAAGAATTGCCCATTAATGTATATCCACATATTTTCGACCTGTGCGGTTAGCTGAAACGTAACCGTTCACGGCTTGAAATTAGAAATTGGAAATTAGAAATTGGTGAAAAAGATGAAGCGAGTCTATCCGAAGAGTTATCAGATATGGTCTGGTACGACTTTGACAAGTGGAACAAGATTGGATGCATTCATCAACAGCACAAAAGTATAAAGGTATCTACTCAGCCACGAATTAACACAAATTGACACGAATACACACGAATAAAAGCAGCAATCCACCAATTTAGCCGATGAGTCAAATAGAACACGGATTGTACGGATGAGACGGATACACACGGATAATAAAAATCAGTGGGAATCCGTCGAATCCGTGTCATCAGGGTGCTATAAAAATTCGTGATAATTCGTGATAATTCGTGGTTAATAAAGAGGCTGAGTAGTTACGTATAAAGGTTCAATTTCCAATTTCCAATTTCTAATTTCAGCGTTCCGTGAACGGTTACCCTCAACCGTGAATCCTGAACCCTGAACCCGTGAACGGTTACGCTGAAACCTTAATTATACACCAGGAGGAGAAAATGGTCAAGCCTAAATCAAAGGTGAAATTTGCCGAACCTTCGCTGCGGCTGCTACATTACGCTACAGAGCCATTTGAAATCAGGGTCGGAAGTGATTTCAAACTCTATCCTCATTAGAAAAAAAGGCCATTCGTCCGGCTTGATCTTTCCATTTAACCGCACCCAGTCTTTTTCAGTGGTAATAATGGCCTCAGCTTTTTTCTCTCGAAAAAGGGAGATGATCCGGTCTATATCTGATCCCTGGTAAGCATGGTGGTCAGGGAAACTGATGGCGGATACCTCAGCGGCCCCTAACTTGCTTAAGGTAGACTCAAAGTGTTCAGGGACGGCAATACTTGAAATGGCCAGAATATTTCTGCCATTGATCATCTCCAGATCATAGCTTTTGCCGCTCAGGTCCAATAAATCCACCGGACGATGGATGGCTTCCAGGATAGGGGCTTGTGGATTGATTCGGTTTAAGATGTTAATCAATTGCGGATTGCGGATTGCGGATTGCGGATTGTTCCGATTTTGGATTTCGGATTTTGGATTGCGGATTGTTCCGATTTTGGATTTCGGATTGGTTTGATTGCTTGATTCCGCAATCCGCAATCCGCAATCCGCAATCCGCAATCCGCAATCCGCAATCTGGGTCAGGATGAAGTAATCCGCGCGTCTAAGGGATAGAAGACCCTCCCGAAGGATGCCCCGCGGAAGCAAATATCCGTTACCAAAAGGATTTAGACTATTTATAAGAACCACGTCTAAATCACGATAAATACGGCGGTGAGAGAATCCGTCATCAAGGATAATGATTTGGGCCCCAAAGTTCGATATCGCCAGACGACCGGTTTTAATCCGATCGCTGCCCACGATAACAGGAACAGCCGGAAGCTTCCGGGCCATTAAATATGGTTCGTCACCACTTTCATCCGGGCTTAAGAGGATACGCTCGCCATCAGAAACAATACCGGCGCTATGCTCACAACTGCCTTTGTATCCCCTGGAAAGAATAACCACTCGCTTGCCCCTCTTGACTAACTCCCTGGTGATGGTAATTACGGCCGGGGTCTTTCCTGTCCCCCCCACGGTGATATTACCAATACTGATGACCTTTGCGGATTGCGGATTGTTCCGATTTCCGATTTCGGATTGCGGATTGCGGATTGCGGATTGCGGACTCTGGATTTCGGATTTCGGATTGCGGATTTCGGAGTGACCTTTGCCGCATTCTTCCTCCAGGCGATGGGTCTTGAAGATGCCCTTATCATAGAGAAAGGACCTAAGAGAGACAACACCCCCATATATCCGGGACAGTAACAGGAGAAAAAAATGGATGGGAGAATTTCCCCCATCCTGGGCTTCAAATAAGTTTCGAGTTTCGAGTTTCAAGTCTTCTCCTCGTGGCCTTGATCATTGTTTCGACCACGGAACTGTAGGGTGGGCTTTGCCCACCGATTCTTATCCGCAGCCAATACTTTCGGTGGGCAATGCCCCACTGCCATTAAGTTAAGCCGAAGCTTTTGAAACACAATAGGTTGGC
>JASEGY010000073.1:7587-11327 GCA_030019105.1 bacterium
ACCACACTGCCATTAAGTTAAGCCGAAGCTTTTGAAACACAATAGGTTGGCAAGGTAGGAGTTTAGGCTTTAGCCTTTCATCCTCTTGGTATTGTGCTACAAATGAAACCCTAAAGGGTAAATTCCCTTCACAGGTGACTGCGGGACGAATTACATACTCCCTATATCACCTTACCATAAAGAGTTACCCTTAACTTAATGGCAGTAGGGCAATGCCCACCCTACATTTCAGCTTTTCATGACGTAATCCGAAATCCGAAATCTGCAATCCGAAATCCGGTTTACCGTTCCAGATAATCCTTCAATTTACGGCTTCTGGTCGGGTGGCGAAGCTTTCGCAAAGCCTTGGCCTCAATCTGTCTGATTCGCTCACGGGTAACATTAAATTGGTTCCCGACCTCTTCCAGGGTATGAGGATAACCATCTTCCAATCCAAAGCGAAGTCGCAGCACCTGGGCTTCTTGTTCGGAAAGGGTGACTAAGACCTTTTTTAATTGCTCTTGAAGTAAAAGAAAGGTGGTCACATTAACCGGGGAATCTACTCCTTTATCCTCGATAAGATCTCCCAGGTGAGAATCATTTTCCTCACCAATAGGTGTCTCTAAGGAAATAGGGTCTTGAGCAATATGAAGCACTCTCTTTACCTTAGCTATAGGCCAGTCAAGCCGTTTAGCGATCTCGGCCGGGGTAGGTTCCCGGCCATATTGTTGGACCAACCGCCGTGAATCTTTAATCACCCGGTTAATTTGCTCCACCATATGAACAGGTATTCGTATTGTCCTGGATTGATCGGCAATCGCCCTGGTTATGGCCTGTCTGATCCACCAGGTGGCATAAGTGCTGAACCGGTAGCCCCGTTTGTATTCAAATTTTTCGACTGCTTTGATCAGGCCCATATTACCTTCCTGGATCAAGTCAAGAAAATTGAGGCCCCAATTAATATACTTTTTGGCAATAGAAACAACTAATCGAAGATTGGCCGCCACCATTTCTTCCTTAGCACTGGCAATAATGGCTTCTCCTTCTCGAATTTGACGTGAGAATTCCGTAATCTTGGCTATGGTATTGCCGGTGGACTGTTCCATCCTGCGGAACCTTCTTCGAGCATTTTTGGTTATCTTCCTGAGAGCCTGGACATCCCCCCCCGTCTCTTTTTTTACCTTTTGGATTCGAGCTTCTATCTGCCTGACATCTTCTTTGCCTTCAGAGATTAAGTTAGCCATTTCTTTAATCTTTATGGTTATGTTTTCCAGGATACCTTGAGAAATGTCCCGGCCATTCAAGAGAGAAACCATCTTTATCCGAAAACTCCGGTTGGTTTGTTCCGGTTCCTTTCCGTCACTCTTCAAGGCTTCTTTAATAACAGGTTTCATCTCTTTGATTAATCTGCGGTATTCCTCCTCGGGGATATCATCCGGGGCAGAAAATTGGAGAAGCTGTTCAGCCGGAATCTTGCCTCGCTCAAAGCGGTCAATCTCTTTTTCAAGTTCTTTTACGATGAGACCGCTTTCTAAGACAGCATCCCTGATTTTATTGTCTCCTTCTTCCATTCTTCGGGCCATAGATGTTTCTTCTTCCGGTGAAAGCAGCGATACTCGCCCAATATCCCGCAGGTACATTCGAACCGGATCTTCTATCTTAGGGTCTTCCTTGCCTGAACCCAATCGAAGGCTTTTTTGTTTTCCATCTTTCCCGGAAAGCTCGTCAACAATATCTATCCCTTCCTGAGTCAAATGGACAAAAACACCCTCTATATCTTCCGGGCTGAGTGTGTCAGGAAGGACTTCATTGATTTCATCATAAGTTAGTTCTCCTCTCGCCCGGCCAAGATTGATTAAATTTTTTGTTTCTTCTAACATCTCCACTTTTTTCATAGGCTGCCTTTTATTTCACTCCTTCTCTCAGATTCTTTTTGGCAATCACTAAGCTTTGATATTGTGAAAGAAGCCCGGCTAATGTTGTTACCTCACCTGACTTTTCTATTTGGGATATTTCTTTCTGAATGTTAACCATTTTGGAGCTCAGGCTTCTTTCTCTGAGTTTGATAATGTAGTCACTAATCGGCCCTGCCGGCTCTTGTGTTTGCAACAAAGAGGAAGAAACCAGGTTCGCTGTTTCCTTATCTAAGGAATCGATAATCTTCAATGGTTCAAGATTGTTATCCTCTTCATCCAATTCCATTATCTTTACTATTGCCTTCCTGCAGTCAGAATTAAAGAAATCATCGGGGCTAAGGTTTTTCTTTACTTGAGTCAGGGCATCCCTATCCTGCAAGGTCAAGCAGATAATTTCTCTTTCCATATCCCGCCCTCGTTTTTCTTCCTTTTTAATATAATCCTTAATAACCCCTTTTTGCTTCTCCTGAAACCGTATTGCTTCGGTTCGAATAAGCGTCTCATCAAGATTCAGGGTTTCAGCCAACTTACGTATAAATTCATCCCTTTTAATGGCATTGGAGACCATTACTAAGAAAGGCAGAAGGGAGTCAACCACCTTTGCCTTTCCCTCTGCCCTGGAAGTATCATATTGATTAAGGGTGGTTGCTAACCGGTAATCTAAGAGTCCAACGGCACGCTCAAGCTCTGATCTGAAAGCATCCGGCCCTTTTCGGGTCAAGAGATCAGCCGGATCAAGCCCGGCCGGCAGGGAGACCACCTTCACATTTAATCCCCCTTCTATCACTAAATCCAGGCCGCGCAAAGAGGCGGCTACTCCGGCCGTATCAGGATCAAAGATAATAATGGCCTCCTGGGCATATCGTCCCAGGATTTTTACTTGATCAGTGGTTAAGGCCGTGCCTAAGGTAGCGATTACATGGGTAATTCCATATTGATGGCAGGCCAGAAGGTCCGTATAGCCTTCGACAATAATTACCTTTTCCTTTTGCCGGATAGCCTCCCTGGCCTCCCTCAATCCGTAAAGATTCTTCCCCTTACTGTAGATAGGGCTTTCAGGAGAGTTTATGTATTTGGGAAGCGAATCATCCAGCACCCTGGCCCCAAAACCTATTATTCTATTTTGAATATCAGTAATAGGGAAAACAAGGCGGCCTCGAAAACGATCGTAATAACTATTAGTCTCTTCCTTTTTGACAACCAATCCGCTTTTGGCCACCATCTCCAGGGAGAATTTTTCCCTGAGCAAATAATTCCTGAGGCGGTCCCAGCCCGCGGGAGCATAGCCTAACTTAAACTGCTCCACCAGATTCTCATTAAAACCGCGCCGGATAAGATAATCTCTTGCCTTAGCGCCTTCCGGGGTTTTAAGGGCCTTCTGATAGAACAAACAAGCGGCTGAATTAATCTTATATAGAATCTCCCTTTCGCTTAATGCCTTCGAGTCAGCCTGGCCGGCGCGCGGAAGATTTACTCCCGCCCGCTGAGCCAATCTTTCCAACGCCTCAGGGAAATTAAGTCCGTCCATCTTCATTAAAAAGTTGAAGACATCGCCCCCGACACCACAGCCAAAGCAGTAGAATATTTGTTTAGTCTGGCTAACGGTAAAAGAGGGTGTCTTTTCTACATGAAAAGGACAACGGGCCAGGTAGTTCTTTCCGGCCTTTTTCAAGGCGACATATTCGGATATCAGATCAACAATATCCGTCCGGTTCCGGACTTCATCTTTGATTTCTTGCGAGAACAGCATAACGCGGCCTCCCGCCGCAACCAAACATTATTAGTGCTCAATATACTCAACGCGGGCATAATCTGCGATTTTGTATCTTCTCAATAACTCAGGGC
>JASEGY010000740.1 GCA_030019105.1 bacterium
CCCAAAATCTTTTTCTTAAGCACTATAGTTGTTCGCTGTCTTGGCCTACAACGGACTACTTCTTGAAGTGATCATATCCCTGGCCGGGCATATCTTTAACTTTTCCGCTTCTGTCAATCAACTTGATGCCTTCAGACTCAGGGACTACCTGGCCAATAACACTGGATTCCAGCCCTACTTCAACTTCTTCCTGGCGGTCGGGCGGAAAGGTAAAGAGGAACTCATAATCTTCCCCCCCCTCAAGGGCAAATTTTAATGGGTCCAGGCCCAAATGTTCACATATTTGAAGTAAAGAATAAGAGACAGGAACTTTGTCCTGGGAAATACGTATACCGACACCACTGGCTTCTGCTATTCTTTTGGCTTCACCGGCCAGACCATCGCTGACATCAATCATAGCCGTGGCCAGCTTTGATTTAACTATTCTCCCAGCCTCTTCCAACCGTGGCAGCGGCTGCAAGTGTTTTTTAATTAATTCCTCACATGAATTCCTTAAGGATAAAGGAAGCCTGGAGGAAGAACGGCCTAATAATTCAAGGCCAAGGGCAGAGTCTCCCACGGTTCCGGTTATGGCTAAATAGTCACCCGCCCTGGCTCCTGAACGAAGAGTGAGCAGCTCCGGCTCAACCGAACCTAAAAGAGCGATAGAGATAATTAAATCCCGGCAAGAGGTTGTATCCCCTCCTACCAGGACAATGCCTCCTGCCTTTTCCCCCAGGGCCTTCATCCCATCATAGAGATGATCTATATAGTCAGAAGAAAGAGACGAGGAAAGTCCGAGGGAAATCACAGCCCACTGCGGTTTACCACCCATGGCCGCAATATCACTAACATTAACTGCCATGGCCTTCCACCCAATTTGGAAGGGAGTAAAATTAGCCCGACTAAAATGAACGCCCTCAATCAACATATCGGTAGTGATTAAAGTAAGCTTATCTTCCGTTAATTTGAGGGCGGCCGCATCATCTCCAATACTCACGGCTACGGTCGGATCATTGGATTTCAGTTTGGCCTTTAAGTGCTCAATAAGTCCGAATTCACCCAGGTCTTCGAGTTTCTGGTTTCGAGTCTCGGGTTTCGAGTTCATTTGCATTTACTCCGTATCTTCTTAATATTCCGAGCTTTTCAGCCCTATCAGGGCGATATGTTTCTAGCAGTCTGTCGGAGTGAAATAGAGAATCCCAATGTTCACGGCATCTTGT
>JASEGY010000741.1 GCA_030019105.1 bacterium
CGCAATCGTAACATTCTCGCGGACAACGCAAATGTTGCGGGGTAATAGTATAATAAGGGAGGTCAAAAATGAAGAGGATATTTACGGTAGATATTTCTGCTCTTTGTGCCTTTGTAGTTATCCTTGTTTTTGCCGGCTGCAGCAAGCAGGATAAGGGCGATCAAGAAAAGGTAAAGGTAATTACTAATAACCAAAAGGTAACCAATGTGGCCATAAGAAAGATCGTGCCCACAAGCATCAGTGAAAGCGTTACCTTGCCGGCGGCGGTAGAGCCCTGGGAAGAGATAACCTTAGGCGCTGAAATAGAGGGCAAGGTAGAATGGATTGGCCGCAAGGAAAGCGAACGGGTGGGAAAAGGCGAGCTGCTGTTAAAAATCGATGTAGAGGCCCTCAAGACCGCGGTAGAAAATGCTGAAACTCATTACCGCCTGGCCCTGGATAAACTTAACCGGCGAGAGAAGCTATTTACCAAGCACGTCATCAGTCAGGAGATGTTCGATGAAGCCCGGGCCGGCAAAGATACTGCCCTGAATGCCCTGGAGATGGCCAGGATAAATCTGGCCAAAGGCCATATCTCTGCCCCCATAGATGGTTATTTAAATAAATTATACATTGATGAAGGCGAGTTCATCAGGCATGGTGACCCTGTCGCCGACTTAATTCAAATAGACCCGGTCAGGATAATTGCCGGGGTGCCTGAGATGGACGTTCCTTATGTCAAACAAGACAAAGAAGTTAAAGTTATCATTGATGCCCTGGACGGCCTTGCTCTAAGCGGCAGGATTTATTTTGTCAGTTTTAAAGCAGATGATACTCGCACCTTCCCGGTTAAAGCTGTGGTTAAGAATGAGAATCAGAAAATCAAACCGGGCATGATTGCCAGAATGACCATCGTAAAAAAGGTGGCGCCAAAGAGTATGGTTGTGCCGCTTTATTCCATTATGGAACGGGCTGGAGAGCGGGTAGTCTTTGTGGAAGAAGAAGGCATGGCCAAACTAAGAAAGATCGAATTCGGCATTATCTCCTCTGACAGGGTCCAGATTACGAGCGGTCTTAAATTTGGAGAGAACCTTATCATTAAAGGCCAGCGGGAATTAGAAGACGGGGATAAGGTTAAAGTAGCAGGAGACAGCAGACAGTAGACGGATTCTATAGCTCTTAAGATAAATATTTTGGGGTAAGCGAATTCAAGATAGGCTA
>JASEGY010000742.1 GCA_030019105.1 bacterium
GCAAGCTCGACCACTACAAAATTGCGCACAGATAGATTTTCTCTCCGACAGACTGTTAGCTTAATTCGTCATTCCCGCGAAGGCGGGAATCCAGGAGTCATTACCCCGAATTATTGAGATGTTACCGCAAGGAGATATTTGGGTAATGGATGTTAGTCTTCTATTGGTGATGATCTTAATGATTTTAGGAGCAATAGTGGCCCTGTCTGCTAAGGACTTGCTGTCCTCAGCCATTTCCCTGGGGGTGGTTGGTTTTGGCCTGGTAATTGCCTTCCTCATTTTGAAGGCCCCGGATCTGGCCATAGTTCAAATCGTGGTTGAAACCCTGACCCTGGTTATATTTATCTATGCTATCCAGCGGACTTCGAGGGCAGATACAGAAGAGGGACTGGGTTTTAAGAGACTGGGACTAAATCTGGCGGGGCTTTTGTTCCTGGTTTTCTTTATGACCGGTTTCGCTAAAGCTGCCGCCCACCTGCCAGAGTTTGGAAAACCCATCTTGAGGATGGCCGGATATTACCTGGAACAAGGGCTTTCCGCCACCGGCGCGGCCAATCTGGTTACGGCTGTCATCCTTGATTTCCGGGCCTACGACACTCTGGGCGAGGCGACAGTCCTGTTCGCCGTGGCTGTAGGGGTTCTGGCAGTGCTCCGGAAGGCAGGCTTGCTTTCTTTAGGAAAAGAAAAGTAAGGGCATTGTCCATCGTTTGGGCCATTGGATCAATTTTGTAGTGGTCGAGCTTGCTCGACAGGATGGCAGAGCAAGCTCTGCAACTACAACACCCAATTCGGTCAAGCACTATTGGCCGAAACGATGAACAAGGCCAAAGTAAGTGTACGTAGCGTATCAGGGAGACATGAGGAGACGTTGTTAAAAAGATTAACATTTGCCCTTCCGGCTACCCTTGTACGATTTCACCATGTCCCATGGAATGAAAGAGGCGGGTCTGAATTCAATGGGGAACAAGTACCGATTGGAGCTTCTTGAGCATGTGCGGGCCGAGCATTCCAGAAAACGCGGCTTCATGCCAGACTTTGAAGCACTGGTGTCGGGCCGCGGGCCTGAGCCTCTCGAGTCGTTTAAAGAAAAGGCGCGAAGGAGATGGCAAAAGCAAACGTCAGGACTACCTGAATAGTTAATATAGCTCTTAAGATAAATATTTTGGGGTAAGCGAATTCAAGATAGGCTATGT
>JASEGY010000743.1 GCA_030019105.1 bacterium
GAACCCTGAACTTTGAACCCTTTAGCTCTTACCCTTAGATTTGAAGAAGATACGAAAAAAAGGCCGAGTGGTAAAGAAGGAGCTTAAGGTGATTTTTGGCGATCCCGCCAAAGTGAAGGAAGCACTGAGCCATTCACTTGTGAGCAAGGAGATCAACACTGATTTCATCGAACGCCAGAACGGGACAGACCGAAACCGTAACGCCCGAAAGGTACGCAAGACCTACTGCTTCTCGAAAGACTGGAATATGCATGAGTCAGTCACCTATTTCACCATATACAGTTACAACTTCTGCTGGCCGGTACGGACGCTTCAAATAAAAGTTGCAGACGAAAAGTATCAGGCTCAGACTCCAGCGATGGCCGCTGGCCTTACCGATCACGTCTGGCCCCTTTCGGAATGGCTCACTCTACCTGCCGTTCAACGTAAGTAGGCCACCAAGGAAAAAAATAGAAGAGAATAATTTCCTTGACTTTTATAACTTACAATGCTATAATTTTTATAGATGCAATTACTATTGAAATGGGTGCAGATACTCTCCGCTACCATCAACAAATCTGCCCTATTTATCCCCAAATTTCTGCAAATAAACAGGGTAATTTAGCACAAATCGCCCTGTTTGAAACCCGTTTTACCCCAAATGCTTGGGTCAGTAGCGGAGAGTAACTGCACCCTATTGAAATGAGGTATCCTCATCATGAATGAAGATCATATTCTTCAAAAATACTTAGCTAAGGCCGCTGAAGACGCTGAAAAAGAAATAATTGAAACCGGAAAGATCACGGTCGAAAATGCTATCCCTATCATTCTCATCTCCCAGGTAAACCATCTGGGCACTATTGAAAAGAAGGTAGTCTCCATTGAAAAGGAAATCAAGGATATCAAGGTCAACGTGGCCAATATGCAGGCTAATATGGCCACCAAAGATGATATCGCTAATATGGCCACCAAAGATGATATCGCTAATATGGCCACCAAGGAAGACTTTTCAGAGTTCAAATCGGATATAAAACAGTTCAACTCAAATGTAAAGCATTGGATGATGTTTGGAATAGCAATATTGGCCCTCGCTGGTACCCTGATTATCCCTTTTCTCTCTTTGTTTATCACCCGCCTTCTGGGAAACTAATATATATTCAACGCGGGCATAATCTGCGATTTTGTACCTTCTCAATAACTTGGGGCAATCTG
>JASEGY010000744.1 GCA_030019105.1 bacterium
GAACTTTGAACCTGGCAACCTGCCGCAAGCTATCACAGTAAGGTGAACCGTCCCGCTTTTTTGCCTTTTGAATAATCGATATATTCAGTAGAATCGTGTTCTGACCAAAACTCAACCTCTTCGGCTTCATTTTTAAATCCTGGGATTTTTTTTAAATTCTTCATAGATACCATCTCCGCTCTTTTTTAGTCATATTTCTGGCTGAGATAACCCTTTTTTCGTGGTAGTCAAAATTAAATTAATCTTTGGCCAATATATCCATATACCTGATCACTTACGTTAAGGCACTCCCAACCGGCGGTGAATCTGAGGGATGACCCTGACTGAGCTTAAAACCTTCCGGGCCAAAGCATGGTAAGATAAAATAAGGGCGGGGGAAGGAAAATCTTTGGCCTCTGGCTGAAGGATTAAAGGGATGGCTGAATTAACTTTCCTGATAAGATCTACTCCCCTTAAAAATTCCTCCTGATCGGTCCCGGAGCTAATGACTATCTTGGTAAAGATTAAATTCGTTTCAGCGGCTAACCGCAGAAACTGTTCCTGTATATCCCACTGAGGAACAAGGCCGCTGGTCTGAGGAAGATGGATATCCATGGCGATTATATCGATTAAATCCCTCACTCGCTTGAGGTGCGTTGGCAGGGTGCCATTGGTTTCCAAATAAATGGGATACCTCCTTTTGGATTGCGGATTGCGGATTGCGGATTGCGGATTTTCAAAATGCGGAATGCGGAATGCGGAATGCGGATTTCTTCCTTCTGAATTCTGAATTCTGAATTCTGAATTATCAGTTCTGACTCCTGACTCCTGATTTAAAGAAGGCAAGAGTTCTTCCAATGCCTCTACCTGAAGCAATGGCTCCCCACCGGTTAGACTAACCGAATGATGGATCCGTGGATCAAACCGGTCCACCACCTCCCGCACCTGATCTAACTCAACCGGATTAGGTAGTTCCAGATCAAACTCCGGAACCAGCCAGGTCTCAGGGACTGTCATGGCCGCTGGGGTATCGCAGTAGGAACACCTCAGATTACACCCGGCAAACCTGATAAATATCTGCCTGAACCCCACTAACATTCCTTCTCCCTGGATACTGGAGAATATCTCAACCAGATTGGCTTTCATTTAAGTTCTCCACGTATCCTCTTCAAATCTAAGGGTAAGAGCCAAAGGGTTCAAAGTTCAGGGTTC
>JASEGY010000745.1 GCA_030019105.1 bacterium
GCCTAAACTCCAATCTTCAACCAACCCCAAAATCTTTTTCTTAAGCACTATAGTAGCCATTACGTTTATTGAACCGATTAAAGAGAAGCCTGCATCTTCAAGGTTGAAGATATTAAAAGCTGAAGAGATTGAGCCTTTAAAGGAAATGGTCGCTTTAGGTGGAGATGCCTTAGCGGATACGGAGAGATATTAAGGATAAAAGATGTAGAGGAATTAGAGGGCATGTCAGATAGTGAAGTTGTCAAGCTGATTGGATAAGGTGGCCTTGCAGGGCTTCTTCCCAGGGTCGCATCCGACGGCCGAAGGTTAATTCCAGACAAAGATTGGCCAGAACCGAATAGGCTGGTCTTGGGGCCGGACGGGCCAGTTCTTGAGTAGTAGTAGGAATCAATTCGACCTGGATACCTGAAAGCTCCAGGATTTTAGCCGCAAATTCATACCAGGAGCAGCTTCCCTGGTTGGTAATATGATAGAGACCATAGCGGTGAGTTGGGATGAGTCGGCTTATTTCTTTGGCCAGGTCTCTGGTATAGGTTGGGCTGCCTACTTGATCGTGAACTACCCTGAGTACGTTGCCTTCTTTCGCCCGCTTCAGGATGGTTTTGACAAAATTCCTTCCGGTTCGGCCAAATAACCACGAAGTTCTAACGACAAAGAATCTGTCTAAGAGGGTTTGGACATACCTTTCTCCGGCCAGCTTTGATTTAGCATAGGTTCCCTGGGGATTAGGGGGATCAAATTCATGATAGGGACTCTTCTTTTGTCCATCAAAGACATAATCAGTGCTGATATAAACCACTGGGGCCTTTACTTCTTGAGCAGCTAAGGCCACATTTTGAGTCCCAATAGCGTTTACCTCATAAGCCACATCCTGATTAGTCTCAGCCCCATCAACATCGGTATAGGCCGCCGCATGAATGATAGTATCCGGACAGGCATCCTTAATTTTGGACCGGGTCAGCTCAAAATCAGTTACATCCAGATCAGCCCGGCCAAAAGGAAGAACCTCATGCCTGCCTTGCAATTCTTCCACCAGGTCAGTGCCAAGCATCCCCCCGGCTCCAGTAATAACAATCCGCATCGCTCTATTCCTGCCTTATATTGATAGCCAACCCCGAAATCTTTTTCTTAAGCACTATACTCAACGCGGGCATAATCTGCGATTTTGTATTTTCTGGGATGGTTCACTT
>JASEGY010000746.1 GCA_030019105.1 bacterium
CTGCGGAGGGGCGTGAGGGAGCGATCCCTCCGTCTACTCCACAAAAAACGGCGAGATGAGATGTGAGATGGGTGAGATGGAGGACGGGCGCTCTATGGTCTGCCACGCAGAGGTCGATGTTGCTGTCGGAGTAGTAGCCTATTGCGGGCGGAGTTGGTAGCCGTAGTCAAAATTGTAATTGTAAGGCGGTGGCTAAGTCAAGAAACTAATTAGACTTGCAACTCGAGGAGATCGCCTAACCAAAGGATGCAGCGGACGGGCTAACCGCCGTCTGTTCGCTGGCAAAGCTGGTTTTAATAAAAGTTTCTGGGCCTGCGAAGCTGGTGCCCGCCGCTGATCCTAATCGTTCTCCCCTCGCTTCGCTTCGGGGAGAACCAGGAGTTGGAACAGATGCCCTTTGGGCACTGCTCAACTGCCTCATTGGCATGAGAGACAAGAGATGAAAGACGCCTACCAAACCGTCTACGAGACGTTGCACCGGATATACCAGAAGCATCGGCGCAAGCATCGGGAGAACGGTGACTCAAAGCAGATGTGCTGTATGTGGTCAACGAACGACCCACCCGACATCATCGAGAGCACAGCCCCTTTCGACGATATCGAGGATGCCTTCGGCATCACTGTTGACGACGACGCAGCAATGGAACTCTACGACATGCACTTGGACGAAGCGGCAAGGAAGATCGTGGACATGAGGACCGAGCAATGCCAACAATGACCTGCACGCGATTCCGAAAGGCCGCCGCTTCGCTCTGGCCTTTCGGAACGCGTGAAGTCTGACGTTCTCCCCTCGCTTTGCTCGGGGAGAATGAGGCAGTTGAGCAGTGCCCGAAGGGCATCTGTTCCAACTGCCTCATTAGGCTTATAAATCTTAAGGAGGTTTGAAACTATGTCCGAAGTATCTCTTAGATGCTATCTTAGTCATGAAGTTACATACGGGGTGGTCGCCGTGGCAAGTAAAATAAAATATCGAGATTGTGAAATGGATTTAGATCTTGCAAAAAATTATTCGACAATATTAATTTGTCCGTCGTGTGGTGCCCAAATTGAATTAACTATCTATCCGGCTTTGCCCTTTTTAAAAGCTATAAAATGTGGACTTAATGAGGCTACATTACGAAAGGGGTTTTTTTGTATCCTCTTCAAATCTAAGGGTAAGAGCCAAAGGGTTCAAAGTTCAGGGTTCA
>JASEGY010000747.1 GCA_030019105.1 bacterium
AAATAAAAGAACTGGAGGAGGTGAAGAGTATGCCATACGTCACAAGCGTGGAGAGAATCGGAAGGAGAATTGGAAGAAAAGAAGGATTTCGAGAGATGATATTGGAGGCATTGGATGAACGGTTTGGGGAGGTTCCATTTTTTGTTTCTGAGGCTGTAAACCGGATAGAGGACAGAGATATTCTGAAGTTCCTCCATCGCTGTGCAGTACAATGTATTTCGCTGGAAGAGTTCGAACGGGCTCTGAACGGACAGAGATAATTTCAGGCTGGGCTATGGGTAGGACTCCTGATAAAAGTCAAGAACCAGTCGAGGTAGAAGAACCTCAAGCAGAAGTTAAGAGAGAGGCTAAGGCAGAAGCTAAAGAGAAGCCGGAGGAAATAAAGCTAAAAGTAAGTCAGCTTCTTTGTGTGCTTTGTGGTTTAATCAGGACAGCACTCACTTTTGCGATTTTTGGAATATCTTCTTAACGATCTCCGTGGCCAATTTTATATCCTTTGGATCCTTATCCTCTAAGAAAATAATAAGCTCCTGAAGTGCCTCTTCACTACACCTGTCAGTTTTGCCTTCTTCCGAAAGGCTAAATAAGCTCTGTAATGATACTCCAAAAACCTTAGCGATTCTGTTCAAGGTATGCACTGAAGGAGAACGCTGTCCTTTTTCTATGAGGCAGATATAATTTTCACTCACATCTGCCTCCACCGCCAGGCGGAGTTGAGTAAATCCAACAGCTTTCCTTAATGCTCTTATCCTTGTCCCCAACTTTTCCAAAATATCCATAGGCGCATTCCTCGACAAATGGTAAAGATTTTAATATAAGTTACACTATTTGTGAGATATATTTATTGACATATAGTGATGATTATAAATTATTTTCTTGACAAATAGTGAGATTAGTTGTATAAATATTGCATTGGGAGCATTCTTTATTTGCCGAAAAGGTGATGTAGGGAAGGCTCTCGGATAAAAATGCTGCGAAGTAGTAAGGTTCAATCAGATACAGCTAAAATTTAAGGAAAAATAAACATGTTATTTTTCTTGAAAATCAGCCTGTAATGGTGTAAAATAACAACAAGAAGAAAGGTCAAAATAAGTTGGAGAGGTGATGGATTATGGTTAGAAATAAAATGCTTTTGGGGTTGATGCTTGTTGTGAGCTTAGGCTTGCTTGCCATTTCAGGCTGGGC
>JASEGY010000748.1 GCA_030019105.1 bacterium
TCCAAACGCTTTTCGGTAGTCTTAATAGTAATACTCTCGAAGGTATACTGACCTTTTACCTTCAAGTGGACGAGTCGCAAAAGACTCTGGGGATCGAATTGAAACAACTCATAAAATAAAGAATCCGTTTTCAAGACTTATCACTCCATTAGATTAGGATTAAACATTCCACAACTACTTAGCTACTAAGAGATAACTACGAAAGGCGCGAAAAACGCGAAAGATTCTGATTCACAAAACGCTCAGTCAAGAAAAACCAGCGCTTGATCGGGCAAGATATATATCCTGCCCGATCAAAAAAAAGTATACTATACATCCTGCAAGTTGTCAATCTTATTTCAAGACAATCATCTTCCTGGTCGAGACAAAAGAACCTGCCCGGAGCTGGTAAAGATAAACCCCGCTGGCGACCTCTTGACCGGCTTCATCCTTTCCATCCCAGTAAGCGGCTGAGTCAGCTCCACCTTTAGCCGGATAGTAACCAGCCTCCTTCTCTTTTAGATCCAGCCTCCTGATCAATTCACCGGAGAGGCTGTAGATATTGATAACCACGTTGGAGTTGGTCGAAAGCTCGAAGGGAATCCAGGTCTCAGGATTCAGAGGATTCGGATAGTTCTGAAGCAAGGCATCCTTAAAGACAACCGGCTTGATGAGGCTATCTACTGGTACCTGAATGACCGGGAGTTGCTTAAAGTCTGAGTCCCAATAACCAACCTCACTAAGGTTTATCCCAATATTCCCTGTAGGTGAAAGCATCTTCAGGGTTAGGTGGGCAATCACACCCTCGCCGTCCGGGGCTAAATCCGGATTATTTCCGCTCAGGGAACCAGTTATCCGCATGCTGCCATCATCAAACTTTCGAGACATAAAGAGGGTTGTCCCGCCCAGGGACTTCAGGAACGGTCCCTCGGTAACCTTTACAATCTCTAAGTTGGCTGGATCATTAACCATAAGCTTCAGGTCAAAGGTGTCCAGATTGCGAATCTTCTGAACCAGAATATCAACCTGGAAGGTGGTCTCCTGGTCAACCATTCTACTCTTCTGATAAGAAGAGAGCAGGTCCGGAGCAATATCCACAGTAGTTACCACCGGCTCGATTGCAGCTTCTTTCACAGGGGCATTAGACGAAGACAAGAGACCGGCTAACTTATTACCGGCACAACTGAGCCAATTATCATCCA
>JASEGY010000749.1 GCA_030019105.1 bacterium
GTGCCAAGATTGAAACCGACGCCAGTTTATTTTTTAACAAACATCCTGCGGGTTAGAAGAACTCATCAGGAGCAGGGGGACAGACTAATGCAAGAAGAAGCCATAAAGGCTCAACAGGGGACGGTGGTCCTCTCCTATTGCTTCGCTAATTATGCCAGAGATACCCAAAAATGTCAAGCGCGGTGTGCTGTGGATAGTGACGTAATTACCGCTTCTGTGAACAAGCTGATACAGCATGTCTTACAATTAGGCCACATTGGGATCTCAATATATATCCCAACGGCCTTGTTCATAGTTTCGGCTACTCGCGAACTTTGTAGGTTGGGTTGAGCGTAGCGAAACCCCCTACCCAAATGGCCGAAACGATGAACATCGCCATCCCAACTATTCCAGGTCTTTACCTGGTTTTCAACAGGGTTATTAACAATCTCCCCTGGGAAAAAGTTGTGTAGGAGTAATAGTTGTAGGGGAATAGGGAGTTATTCACAATTTCAGGGAGTTATTAGTCTCCCCCCCTCGCGCCCCCCCCTCATACTACTACTACTATTATTACTCCTACTACTCAATAATACTATTATACGAGGGGACGGTGGTATAGAAAGCAAAAAACCTTTGACAAATCAACTACCAGGTAGATAAGAAGACGGTTTACGTAGGCGCTGTCATAGCAAGAGAGTATAAATAAATTCCAGAAAAACAGTTGACAATATTTAGAAACCGTGTTACTAATATTGCATGCCTTATCTTGCAAGAAAGGGAAGAAGAAGAGGACGGCCAAAGAAATAATTAATCCGTAGATGACCGCCACATCTGCGTTTGCGTAAAGCGTCTTCTTCTCTTCTTATTTTCCATAACCATAATACCTTATCATATGTTCACCTTTGTCGGGAACATGCACCGTTATTGCCGCCAGCCACTCACACGGATCAAAGACCTCAAAGTTTCGCTTCCTTCCCGGATTCACAGCGGACCCTGGCAAACCCACGAGACAGATCACCAGAGTCCAGGTATTTATAAATCACCTCGGTAATGACAGGACGATAATAGCCATACCGGCTTTCGAACCGGTCAGGATAAACCTGGATGAACTCTTCAAAGTTATTCTCGATAATCCGGTAGAACTTTGAGGCTTTAGGCTGCCGCTGTCTATATACTCCCTTGATGGTTGT
>JASEGY010000074.1 GCA_030019105.1 bacterium
GAAGCCCAGTAAAATCAAGCATAAATCATAAAAGTCCCAATTTCAAAACGGTCTCGTCCGGCTCCCTCCGCCTTCTCTAAAAAATGACTTGACAAATCTGAAAAATTATGTTATTCTAAATATAGGTTGTCAGCCAATGGAAGTCTTGAGATGGTCGTATCGGACCACAAAGGCGCCGTTTAAAGCAAGAGGTGACTTAAAATGAGATCCCTCTTGCTTTTTTAATGCCTGAATGTAACTACTCAGGTCGTTTAGATTGTAGGCTGTTAGGCAGGAACCGAATTATGATCACGCATGATTTTCTCCTACAGCCTATCCACCTGAGTAGTTACCTCAATTTTTAAATTGACCAATGTCTGGCCTTATGCTATAATTAACGCCTATGATTGCTATCATTGATTACGGAATGGGAAACTTGCGAAGTGTGCAGAAGGCCTTTGAACATCTGGGCTACGAAGCCAGGATTACTCATGCACCAGCCGAGATTGTTTCGGCCAATGCCTGTGTCCTCCCAGGAGTAGGCGCCTTCAGGGATGCCATTAAGCGTCTGAATCAAACCGGGCTTGATGAGGTTATTCGAGAGACAATTGCAGAGGGAAAGCCCTTTCTGGGTATCTGCTTGGGCATGCAGCTTCTCTTTTCTCGAAGTTATGAGTACGGGGAATATGAAGGGCTTGGTATCATTGAGGGAACGATAGATAAATTCCCGCCGCCGCTTCGGGTGCCTCACATTGGTTGGAACACGGTTACAGAATCCGGAATGCGGAAGGCGGAATGCGGATTAAATACAGATGCCCCCACGAGGGGGGAGAATCCCCTCTTTTCCGGTATACCGGCTAATTCCTATTTCTACTTTGTCCATTCCTACTACGTCCAACCATCTAAGGAGGACGTTACCGCTGCTACAACGGAGTACGGCTTTGAATTTACTTCTATGATTCGGCGGGATAATCTTTTTGCCACCCAGTTCCACCCGGAAAAGAGCCAGCAAACGGGATTAGTAATGCTCAGAAACTTTGCTCAACTGGCAGAAAAAGCGACCTTCCCGAAAGCTTGAAGCTTTCGGGAAGGTAAGATGGTAAGTCTCACTGGCCGAAATGATGAAACATCGCTCCTAATTCGTTATTACTCAGGCGAAGTAGTGATATAAACCTTCTTCATCACCGCTGGTTGAAGTGGGTTGTCTCTGGGGTCACGAGGCAGATTAACGATCTGGTCAGCCACTTCCATCCCTTCCACTACTTCTCCAAAAGCTGTATACTGTCCATCAAGAAATCGGGCCGGTGCGACACAGATGAAAAACTGAGAACCGGCCGAGTTCGGGTCGTTGCTTCTGGCCATGGAAAGGGTTCCTTTTAAGTGAGGCCGGGAATTAAATTCAGCTTTAATAGAATATCCCGGCCCACCTGCGCCATCGTTTGCCCGGTTCTCATCTTTGCTTAAAGGATCTCCGCCCTGGATCATAAATCCGGGAATAACCCGGTGAAAGGTCGTGCCATCGTAGAATCCTTCCTTAGCTAATTTTTTAAAGTTAGCTACATGGCCAGGGGCATCTTCCTCAAAGAAGCGGAGGACAATTTTACCCCACTTGGTCTCGATAACGGCTAAGTCCTCTGTTTTGAGTTTCGAGTTCGGGGTACTCAGTGCCAGGCCGGCTCGGTCTGGCGGGTCGTCGGGTTTTGAGTTTACTTGTATTTTCTCTTCCTTACTCACAGCTTGTTTCCCAGTAGTTCCTTCCTCAATTGGCGGAGTCTCTTCCCGAGCAACCTCTTTAGTTTCTTCCAGGATAGTCTCTTCGGTTTCCTCCGTGACAGCAGGCTGTTTTTCTTCTACTACCGGCGCGGTCTCCTCTGAAACAGCCTTTTCAGCCTGTTGCTGGCTTCCACAACCCCAAAGGCCAAATATCAGGATTGCCATCAAAAAATAAGGTGACTTCTTGATCATCTCTTTCTCCTTTCGTAAGCGTTCAGGGTGTAATGAAGGAAAAAGGGGAAAGACGGTTACCTTTTTCCTTATTTACACTACCTACCTGAACGGTTACCTCCTTTCTACTGGCGAGTAGTAATTGGGGGTTGGTAATTAGAAATTAATTACCAGCCACCGTTCACCAGTTACCAGTTGCCAAGCAGTCTGTCGGAGTGAAATAGAGAATCCCAATGTTCACGGCATCTTGTTGTAGTTGCAGAGCTTGCTCTGCCAAAACGTCGAGCAAGCTCGACCACTACAAAATTGCGCACAGATAGATTTTCTCTCCGACAGACTGCAAGCTAATACAGGTCCAAAACTAATTTATCCGGATGCTCTGGATTTGGGATTAATCTCTGGTTCTTCAGGTCAAGCTGAAAATCGAGTCTTTCTAACGGTAATTGTCCCACTAAGGCTGGTGTCTCCTCGGGAACTTCCATCACATCGAATTGTGCAGAACGATCCCTGATGGTTAATGTTGCCACACCATATATCTTCCTTAAGACCTTTCCGTTAGCAGTATTGGCAGGCATCTCATTTACAAAAGTCAGTCCCAGCTTTTCAACTGTACTCTTTGGTAGACAAAGTAATGTTGCCCCACTGTCAATTATCGCTTCTACTTCTGCTTTTCTGACCCTGTCTTCCGAAATAAGACCTTCTTTGACTTTAACCTCATCAACAAAATTAGTTACAGTAATTTTTTCGGTTATCTTACCCATCTACCGCACCTGCCTTCGTTCAAGATATATAGCTGAACCGACTGTCCTCACTCCGAATCCAGGCCTTGTTCATCGTTTGGGCCAATAGCGCACCTTCCCGAAAGCTTGAAGCTTTCGGGAAGGTAAGGTTGCAAGTCTTACTGGCCGAAACGATGAACATCGCCCGAATCCAGCGCTGCAGGGTGGATGAGACACTAAGAAACCGCCAGGGTTATGGGCCGGGGGTGGTAATTAGGAACCGGACGATAGCGAAGACGGCCCCGATAATGATACCGGTTTGGACTAATAACAGGCCGACGACCCATTTGATGATTTCTGTTTTGGTTTCGGCGATTTCGCGCCTTACTTTCTCTATCTCCAGTTTCAGATCGCCTATGGCCAGGTTCAGATCGCCCTTGGTGGACAGTTCTTTCAGGTGCTCTTCCTGAAAAGTGTTGAATGCCTTAGATAGCGCTCTGGCGTGTGCCTTAGCTTGAGCTTCCGGAACCCCGGTGGACTGGAGTTCTTCAACGAATTCAAGAGCGTCAAACGTAGCGGCGTAAGACATAATTCATCCCCTTTCACGATAGGTATCTTCTCAATAGAAACCAGGTTTTCTTGAAGAAACCTGGTTTCTTGCTCGCAAGTATTGAGAAGACAGGTCAGTCAGCCTTCTGTTCTATCTAAAAGAGCCCTGTCACCTCTCCTGTATCCGTATCCACATCCACCCTTCTGTATGCCGGGTCAGAAGCCGTTCCCGGCATCAGACTGATAGTCCCTGTGCAGGGGCAGAGGAATTTTGCGCCGGCAAATATTAAGACATCACGCACCGGCAAAATCCAACCACTGGGCACGCCTTTCATGGCCGGGTCATGGGTAAGGCTTAAGTGGGTCTTGACCATCATGGTAGCAAAATCCTGCATAGCAGGATCATTCTCGAACGCCCTGGCTTTGGCTTCTGCCTCAGGTGTCCAGGAGACCCCGTCTGCGCCGTATATCTCTCTGGCAATCAGGTCAACTCTCTGTCGAAGCGGCATCTCCAATGGATAGAGGAATTTGAAATCAACCTTCTCGTTACAGGCATCAATGACTGTATCGGCCAGTTCAAGGGCGCCTTCTCCACCCTTCAGCCAATGTTCAGAGAGGGCACAACGGGTTCCTGTCTCCTCAACGAACCGGCGAACCAGAGCAATCTCTTCCTTAGTATCCGTATGGAAGCTATTGATACAGACGACAGGCACGGCCCCTGATTTCTTCACGTTATTTATATGATGCAATAGATTTAGAATTCCTTTCTCAAGTAATCCCAGATTCTCCTCGGTGTATTCGGTTGCCAGGGGCCGGCCGGCAACTACCTGAGGTCCGCCGCCGTGCATCTTCAAGGCCCTTATGGTTGCAACGACTACAACGACATTAGGCACAAGTCCACTGACGCGGGATTTCACATTCCAGAATTTCTCAAAGCCTATATCTGCCCCGAATCCACTCTCTGTTACATGGTAGTCAAACATCTTTAAGCCGATGCGGTCACCGATGATGGATGATTGCCCCACGGCAATATTGGCAAACGGGCCGGCATGTACCATAACCGGTTGATATTCCGCGGTTGACATCAAGGTGGGATTGATGGCATTTCTCATCCAGGCGCACATGGCGCCGCCGACTTCTAAATCACCGGTGGTTACAGGCTTTCCACCCTTGTCGTAGGCTACGATGATTTTATCCAAACGCTCGCGCAAGTCTTTTAAATCTCGAGCAATAGAAAGAATGGCCATAATCTCGGAACTGACGGTAATCCCAAACTTTGAGGCCATCATGAAGCCGTCATTTTTGCCGCCAATGCCAATAATGATGTGGCGTAAGGCCTGAGCACAGAAGTCAATGACCCAACCCATTTCTACCCTTTTGGGGTCAATGTCTAATCGTCTCAGGTTGCGGGTGGCAAGCACTTCATCTGAGTAGTTCGCCTCATGCTGCATCCTGGCAGTCATAGCGACCATAGCGAGATTGTGCGCATTATTGATGCCGTCAATATCACCGGTTAATCCTAAGGAAAATTCAGTCATAGGAATGAGCAGGGCATTACCGCCGCCCGCTGCCGTGCCTTTGATATTCATAGTCGGACCACCGGAAGGCTGGCGGATACATGCCCCTACATTCTTCCCCCTTTTGCCTAAGCCTTCTGTCAGACCCAAAGTAGTGGTAGTTTTTCCTTCCCCCAATGGCGTGGGAGTAATGGCCGTAACATCGATATATTTGCCATCTGGGTTATCTTTGAGCCGGTCGATAATCTTTAAAAAATCAAGCTTGCATATCCTTCCATACTGAATGATTTCATCCTTTTTAAGCCCTAATTTCTCTCCCCATTCTTCCGGCATTGGCATATTTTTCTCCGCCTCCTGGGCAATCTGCCAATCCTTGAGTTTTGTTGCATCATAAGCCATATTTTGTAACCTCCTTTAAATTGTTATCCTCCAATTCTGTAAACTTCTCTGCGATGCCCTACCACTACAACCATTACCTTCGACTGGTCGTCGTCGATTTCATAGATGGCTCGATAACTTCCAACCCTGATTCTCCACGCGTTTCTTCCCCTGAGTTTCCTCACACCTGCTGGACGCGGATCACTACGCAGTTTACGGATTGCTTCTCCAAGATGGTTTTGGTGCGGTTGAGGAATTCTGGCGAGAGCTTGTTGTGCGGACCTCTCGATGAGAATCTCGTAGTTCACGGGATATTGCCCTCACGGATTTCTCTCACTGCATCCTCAAAGGGCAAGGGATCAGAAGGGGAAGCCTTCGCCTGGTCGTATGCTTTAACATCAGCGAGTTCTTCCATCTCCTCCACGATCTTTTGCCATTCTTCATACGAGAGCAAGACTGCCTTACGATTCTGATGTTTGTCGACAACGAATTCAGGATGAACAACGGCCATTTTACACCTCCGCTTACCGATAACTATGCTCTCGCTCAACAAAGCGGGGTATATCTTCCCCTCTTTCAGCTACTGTCCTGGCTTCAATTTTATCTCCCGGATTTAATCCTATGGCAGGAAGAAAGATAAGGCTAACCGTTTCCTGGGCATTTACCTCTATCTTATTATAATCTCCGTCAACCGGGATAGCAATAGTAATATTATCAATACCATAGAGCGCGGCCTTTTCCCGGGCGATCTCTTTGGCCATAGGTTCGTCAGGCAAAAGGGCCGCTCCGGCGATGGCCGCTTCATCTACCGCTTTAACAAGCCTCTTTCGGGCCTTGTACCGAAGCCCAAAATCTACACCTGTAATGATCAAACCAATGACGACCGCCAGGGTCAGGATATTGATAAACGAAGCCCCCCCCTGGTTTCTGAAAGATTTCATCCAAACCACCTCCCTTCGATTTCGGATTTGGGATTTCGGATTGCGGATTGAATATCTTTTATTCCGCATTCCGCATTCCGCAATCCGCATTCCGCATTCTATATCATCGGTTCCATTTCCATCGCCGGATGGCCTACGGCCGTGCAATGTTCCATTATTTCTTCTTCCGTTATCCCTACTGTCTCATCGGCAATCATATCAACGAATCCTGAGATACCTTCTTCCTCAGCCCGCGCCTCAAGCATAGAGCGGAGTTCTTCTTTCAGCCTCTTAGGCATCCAGGTAATTCGTTTGAAACCGCCTTCGGCTGAAATATATTTTCTGCTTCCAATATAGTATTTGGAATGCCCGATAAACCCCGGTGTTTGCTGGCCGCCGCCTACAGAACCGGCCAGAGAGGAGAACTTCATCCCGGAGGGGGTCATATCGGCGTGGTCCCGATCAACAATCATGACACCATTACTCAGCGGCAGGATGGCTGAAATGCACTCAAAACACCCGCAAGAAGTCATCGGGTCTTCCATCATGGAATAGGCGCTCATTCGCTCGATCTTTCGATGAGAGGCATTGTGGATAAATTCGTTCACCTTATCCCACTGCCCCTTGATCGGATCGATACAATTACCTTTCTCAATAGGCTGATTGGGTCCCGTTGCATTGATTTTGTTGGCCGCCTTGGTATCGAGCCAGTTGTATGCCCCGCATAGCCCTGACCGCTCCGGGGTAACTATGCAGATGTGATCCGGGGCAAAGGATTGACAAAGGCTGCAGGAATAAAATATATCAACCGCCTCGTCAGTTAGTCCGGCAATCCTGATATCACGTTCGTGATAGGTCTTTCGGGCTGTCTCCCTGAGTTCTCTTGCCTTTTCTTCATCGGTATAAATGGTAACCTGGACCTTATCCAGGATACTTGAAAACTCAGCCTGTATCCTGGCGTGGAGAATGGTTCCAATGTGGCGCATCCTGAACCCGGTCTCGTAGGCCGCCTTAGATATACGTATCCAGTTAATATCCCGTTGCCCGATATGCAGGATACCGCTGGCTGAATTTACCATTTCATGGATATGCCGCTCGATAATAGGTTCAAAATCCGGCTGCATCCTGGCCCCGGCCACTTCCACCCAGATACCGAGGGCCAGGCTTCCTCCGGCTTCAATATCGTCCAGGTCCGGGCCGACTACTTCCACCTTGCCATCCTCTACTTCAGAAACAGGTTTGGTGGTGACATATTCAAAAGAAGGCTTACCGGTTCGCATATCATTTATTTCAGCATACATATCTTCTTTGCGGACCCGCTCTCCTTCAAAGGCCGGACCATAAGCCACCGGGATATCTATCTTAGTCGTGACTACCTTCAGACCCCGCACCTGAAGGGCCTTCTCGACCATTTCATCAAACCCTACGCCTGAAACAACGTGTTCATACATACAGACTCCAGTGGGCAGTATCTGTGGTATGGGGGTATAAGAAATAGTTGGAAATCCATAGTTAATGGCCCCGGCGGCCGTGGCATACCACTCGTCGGAAACTTCGCCTAAGGCCAGGACAAAGGCAAAGATGCGGTGTTTATTGTAGATCAAATTCCTTCTGAAGTCGCCTGGTTGAACCCCGCCAAAGGCCATCGCCGCCCGTGAGGCGAATCCCAGGGCAAAGACAGCCGAATAGATGTCTTTGCCGAAAGGGATCAATCTTGTCTCCCAACCTAACTGGACACCCTCGTCCCTTAACTGTTCGGCCATTGAAACTCCATTATTATCGGCATGCAGAAAGACGTAGAGGGTTTTTTCCTGCAGCTCCTTAGCCAGCTTAACGGCTGTTTTGGAATCCGGGCATGCCCCCGCACAAGCCGCAAACCCGGGGGCTGTGCCGTCAACAAACTCAATTCCCCTCTCCCGCATGATCTTATCATCCGCTGCCCCCAGCCAGAGGTGGTCTTCATCCGGAGCTGAGGCGATAAAGTAGGGGATGGGGTCCTCTAAATATTTTAGCGCTTCGATTATTTCCTCGGCAAAGAGGGTGGCCATGCCGGCATCTAAGGTATGGCCAAGGTAAGGCAAATGGATATGCTGGGCCGGAACCGGCGGGAGTAAATTTTTCGTCCGTTCCAGGACCGGCTCCATATCACCCAGGGTCTTGATGGCGACGCCGGTCATGGCATAGATGATAGGCAGATAGTAACCTGTATTAGGGAATTCAACTTCACAGTCCCTTCCCTTTTCATCAATAGCCGTCTTAAGTCTCTCTTCAGCTTTAGCTGCAATTGAATGCGCCCCACGAATAGCGGCTGAGGCAATTATTTTTGACATACCAACCTCCTCTTCTTATTTCGGATTGCGGATTGCGGATTGCGGATTGAAAAAAAATATTCAGATCCGCAATTCCTTTTTCTCTCTTTGTACCCCTTCAATAATCCACTCCTGAAACAAAGTTAAATAATCTACCCTCTTTGATGTGGCAATTTCACGAAGGGTTATTAATTGATCCGAATCGAGTTTTATTTTTATAGAGGGAATCTCCTCCCGCCGTTCTTTAATTGTTTTAACCAGGGAAGGAGCGATTTCAACCTCTATCTCTTCGGTATCATCGATATAATCCATGAAATTATGGGTAGCCCAGAACTTTGCTTCTTCATTTTCAGATTTGAATTGGGGTATTTGAGCCATAGTTATTACTTCCTTCGAAACCATCTCTTTTCGGTTTTATCCATATCTCTGGCGGTAATTACCCTGGTTTTCCCTTCTCTTTTCCCAGCAAAGACAACAAATAAATGTCGTCCGGCATCAGTAACACCTAAAGCATACATTTTGCCTTCCTTGCCTCTCCGGAAACGAGCCCGGTTGACAAACACCTCTTCAACTTCCGCAGTTGTTACCTTATGACAAGCTATGTGGTCTTCATTTTTCTCATCCCACTCAAACTTTATAACCCGCATAAGCCCATTCAGAACTTCAGCTCCCGTCTCATCTCCATGTCATAAAGCACCCGTTCTTGAGGCTTATCGATGCCTAATGCCTTTCGCGCTTTGTTAATACGGTCAAGCATCAGGGCGGCCATCTTATGGGGGTCCGGTTCAAAGGCCCATTTACCACCGGTTATTTTGTCGTGCTCTTCAAAAAGAAAGTCGCTTACTCCCTTGCTTCCGGTAACCGGAAAGGTAACCCCAAAGACGACATAGACCCCAGAAGCGACGAAATATTGGCCAATGGCAATGGCCTTTTCACTCATCCATTCCGGGGCGCAGCCGACTACCGGGAGGTCGGAGATGTCATTGCCCAAGCCACCTTCCTTGACCATCTCAGTGGCGGCGATAAGCAGCCTGGAATTATCGACACAGGAGCCACAGTGAAGAACCGGAGGGATACCTACTGTTTCGCAGACTTCTCTTAAGCCCGGACCGGCATATTTGAGGGCTGCTTCAGGGATGAGCAATCCTTCCTTGGCACAGGCTATAGCCGAACAGCCCGTCTGCAGGACAAGGACATCATTAGCGATCAGTTCTTTGACCACTTCGGTATGTATCTTGTCATGGGGGACCTTGGGATTGTTGCAACCAACTACTCCGGCTACTCCTCTGATACGGCCGTTAATAATATTGTCGTTCAGGGGACGGTAGGAAGACCGGAAGCTTCCACCCAGCATGTAATTTACGGTCTCGTGAGAGAATCCGGCCACCAGGTCCATTTCCTCTTTAGGTATATTAACCGACTTCCGTTTGGGGAAATTCTTAATAGCTCGTCTAACAATATCTTTAGATACTTCCAGGGCGTGATGTGGATGAAATTCAAAGTGGCTTGTTCCTGACATCCTGGCTTTTTCAGCCGTAGTAATGATCTCGGTATGATAGCATTTAGCTACGCTGGGTAAGGACTGCATGACACATTGGACGTCAACGACCATCGCTTCCACCGCGCCGGTGAGGATGGCTAATTCCTGCTGAAGAAAATTGCCGGCAATGGGAACACCTTGCCTCATCAGGATTTCGTTAGCGGTACAACAGATACCGGCCAGATTTATTCCTTTGGCCCCCACTTTTTTAGCCAGGTCAAGGAGCTCAGGATCGCGTGAGGCCACCACGATCATCTCTGAGAGCAAGGGTTCATGGCCGTGAACAATGATATTCACCTCATCCTCTTTAAGAACGCCTAAATTTACCTTGCTTCTTAAAGGTATAGGGGTGCCAAACATAATATCCTGAAGTTCAGTGGCGATCATGGAACCACCCCAGCCATCAGCCAGGGCATTCCTTGAACCGTGAAGGAGGATATTCCGGTAGTCCTGATCAACACCGATAGAGGTGCGATGCATGGTTTCGACCACTTCTCTGTCTATTCCCCTCGGTGTTATGCCATGTTCGGCCCAGATCCGCTGCCGTTTCTCCGGCGCCCTCTTGACGAAGGCAAGTTCTCCTTCCTGTTTCCCAAATTCCTTGATTAACACCTCTCCAACTTCCCGGGCGATCTGGTATTTATCTTTATTATCAGTTGATATGTCAAGAACCCCTGCAATCGTCCGGAGCTTGACCTCATCCTTAATATCGTATCCGGGTATCTCTTTTTTTGCAGCGGCGAGAAAAGTCTGCGCCACTTCTCGTCCGTGATCGGAATGGGCAGACGCTCCAGCGGCAATCATTCGGGCAAAATTCCTGGCCGAAATAGTTCCCACTGTGGCCCCGCAGACACCCCTTTTTGATCCAAGTTCCTGTTCCTCCTCGGTTACCTCACCTTTGAAGGTTAGCCGACATGGCCCCATGGCGCAGTTTCGACAACAGGTACCTGAAACCCCAAAGGGGCAAGGCTTGATTTCCTGAGACCGGCTAAAGGCAGTGGATACTCCTTCCTGTTCTGCCTTAGCTATCATCGATTCACTGGCCGAACATACAGTCAAACATTTTTCTGCCATAAATCCTCCTTAAATATTTTAGGTAAGCATTCAGGTATCAGGTTTTAGGTATCAGCTTTTAAAAGAGTTAGCGCATTTTATACGGAAAAGCAAGCAGAATCGTAATATTCTCTACTAGCCCGACTCCCTGACTGCTGACACCTGACACCTGACACCTGAATGTTTACAAATTAAGTCCCTTGGTCACAGAGATTTCCAAAGTAGGTTACAGAAGGGCAAAATTGGCCTTTTGATTTCTGGACACTTTCCGGAATGTTAGGCTGACTTGGCCGGTGTGCCCTGTAATGCGCTCACCACAAAGTGTCCAGAAAGTGTCCAGGAATCAAAGGAGGCAAAAATACCCCTTTTGAGGCACTTTGGAAA
>JASEGY010000750.1 GCA_030019105.1 bacterium
AGCAACTCCGCTTCAAAAGTGTAAAGCTGCTATTGGGACGATTTGAAACGATGCCAGAAATAGCTTGTACTCTTCAAAGGTTAACACGGATTGATGGAGTAAATCAGTATAAAAGTGAATTAAAAGCGGTACTTGCGGGCAATCAGTCTCGCAAATCTCTATTCTATAGTATGATAGGAGATAGATAGAAAATTCCGAGCAACCTTTAAGTAATAGGCGTTAGAAACTTTGGGACGGAATAGAAAGCCTATGTCTAATCATTCTTTCAACACAGTCACTATTTCACCTTTAGTCTGATTGTGTGGAGGGATAGGTGTGTCCTTTTCAGCGATATTCCCCTATTTTTAGGCCTCTATTTCGCTATTTTTACTCCCCAAATGCTGATGATTGAGTAGGAACTTCATAAATAAACCAAAAAAGCAGGAGAAAGAAAAGCGAGCGGGAATTGCTGCCAACTTGAACAAGATTTATGTGGCCTGTGAATTTGTCTGGGATAGTCAGATGCCTGCCCAGACCGTTTACTTCAAAAATATTAAATATCTTCCCTGAAAAACCTCCATTCCGCACCCCGGTGCTCATCAAATCAGTGAAAAGTTAGCAGATACTCGCTTCTTGTCCCCATACTCCTGGCTGCTCTGTTACCTTCTGGGAAGGCTCAAGTTCTTGAATACCCATTATTTAGCGGTTATCAGAAAGTCTTGAGTAGGGTTAAGAAAGGATTCCTGCTTTTTTCTCTTGACAAAAACATTTCTTGAAGAAACCTGGTTTCTACGGTAATCGAGTGGCCGAAACGATGAACGAGGCCAATTATTACGAAAAGGAGGTGAAATTGGTATGTCTAAAACTGTCACTGTAAGATTGGAGGATGCGGTTTACGAAAAAATAAAGAATTTTGCCCAAGCAGAAAGACGACCTATCTCAAACTTCATTGAGAATGCTACCTTAAACTATGTTGAAGAAACCGCATTTGCAGATGACCTGGAGATGATAGAAATATTGAGCAACAAGGAGCTTCTATCTATGCTTAAGCAAGGTTCAAAGGATGCCAAAGAAAAAAGGGGAAGAATAGTTTGAGTAAATATCGTATCTTTGAGACAGAAAGTTTCTTGAGCAATATTGAACAAATCACAAAGGGTGGCGCTCCAAAAATAAAAAATAAACTTTCT
>JASEGY010000751.1 GCA_030019105.1 bacterium
CTATCTTGAATTCGCTTACCCCAAAATATTTATCTTAAGAGCTATACAACACCCAATTTGGTCAAGCACTTTTTGCCGAAACGATGAACAAGGCCCAAAACTCTGAACCTCTGAACCCTGAACCCGTGGATTCTATTCATTGCCATAACCCACCGGAGCAACAGGGATGAAGACAACCGCTTCTATCTCTGCCTTTGGATTATCCGGAGGAGACTTGGAATTTACAAGGACATCAGCACCCCTCCATAAGGCAGAGTATCCCGGCTGATATCTAACCCTTTGCTCTAAGACTCTGGCTTCAGCATCATACCCCATTGTTTTCAAAACATCTCTGGGGAGATCAAACCTTTTATAGAAGGTCATCCATCCACTTACCGAGAATACCCCGCCTTCCGCCCCATAAAATCTTTCAAAACCCTCTATTGCCTCTCTTGATGTCTTAATATTCAGGGAGGTCATACGCACAAGCATAAACCCCAGGATAACAAGTATGATCAGAAATATCAAGACTATGATCAGGGCCATACCCGTCTCATTCTTCCGGTTAGAACAGGCTTTCCGTCCATTACAAACAGAAGACAGCTTCTTCATGACTAAGACCTTCTCTCATTTAAGGGTTTTACGTATCCTCTTCAAATTTAATGGGTATCTGTTGTAAGTTGTAAGTTGTAAGTTGTAGGTTATAGGTTCGCTGGTGTGACGGTTAACTTACAACCTACAACCTACAACCAGATATACCAATAGATTTGAAGAAGATACAAATATTCGCTATACATGATTTCCTCGCTCCCCCAATCATTAGGCTCTAAGCCTTCTGCTCTTGCAGCTTTTCCTGCACCCACAAGTTTAGAAGTATTTCCGGGGACACGCCTCGTTGCCTGGCTATGGAGCGAATCCCTGCTGACAAAGTGATGTCTAATGGGTAATACGTTGTCTCAGATTGAATATCGAGTTCAAATTCAACAGGTTTGGTTTGTTCCCAATATTCGTCAAGGTCATGGGTATCCCAAAATTCACCAATTTCCTTGTAAGACTGTGCCTTCGAGATAGAACTTCTATTTCCGCCCATATCTCCTCCGTTCGGCATGCGTCATCTTCCGTGCAGATATAGTGCTTAAGAAAAAGATTTTGGGGTTGGCTATCAATTGGAGTTTAGG
>JASEGY010000752.1 GCA_030019105.1 bacterium
TAAAACCGAACGTGTTTTGATACTTGATGTCGAACTCCTTGATCGCATTCTCTACAGAGTTTGTGGTGTAATCCTCAGCAATATTTCTTCATATATGATTCTGTTGATTTAGTCTGATTTTGACCATAATATATTGAAAATAGTTGAGATAAAGCCAAAAAAGTGCTTGACATTTTGGGCGAAATCATGTATCCTAAGTTATTGATAGCTTTGATAATATATCATAATTAAGGAGGTTTTCATGTATCGTCCAACAAGTCCCCAATCTTCTATTTTTGAGGTGCAAAATTTCTTTCCAGAGGCTCTCCCTGAGAACGATTGGTGTTTTACTTACCAAGAAAAAGTATTGCCTCTTATTGACGAGGAAAAGTTTAGACATCTTTATTCTGAATCAGAAGGTCGTCCCAATGCCTCCATCAAGACTACAGTATCCCTACTTATTTTCATGGGCATGGAAAAATTGACCTGGCGTGGTGTGGAATTTCAATTTCCGAGGCGGCTGGATTGGTTGATATCAACCAATACGCCTCTCGGAGAAGCCCAGATAGATCACACAACGCTTTTCAAATTTTATCAGCGGTTAGAAACAGATGATACCGCCAGAGACCTTTTTACGGACACTACCGATGCATTTACCAAGGCATGCGGCACTTCTCTTAAGAAAGTGTAATCCTCAACAATATTTCTGCATATATTGAGAAAATTTCCAAAGAATATTCTGGTCAATATCGGGGAAAGATGCTAAAATAGAGCTTTAAAAAGTCTACAAAGATTATTTAAGCTCGGATTAACATTTCCCTCCCCGATATCATGCAAATACCACATTCCATATCCTATGATATAGCTACGTATAAGGACAAAGTAGAAAAAAAGTCTGGGAATTCCCCGATTACTCAGAGCAATGTCCGCACTTTCTTCCTCTCTGCCCACTTGAAGAAAAATATTCCCTGGCGGGGCTTAACCAAAGATTTGCAAACTGGCTGGAGCAATATCATCGCCGTTTTCACCACGGTATCCAGCAAGCCCCTTTAGACAAGTTCCTTAATGACATGAAGTCTATCTCAATCCGCAGGACCCCGGCCAATGAACTTGAACCTATACCGCTCAGATAAATTGAGCCACTTTTGCTCACTTAAATTGAGCCACTTA
>JASEGY010000753.1 GCA_030019105.1 bacterium
CTTCCCGAAAGCTTCAAGCTTTCGGGAAGGTCGCTATTGGCCGAAACGATGAACAGGGCCGTAAATAACTTTGGAGGTGAGGAAAAAATGAGGAAAGAAGAAACCAGGAAGGTCGTAAGAGAGGGCTACGCTAAAATTGCCAAACAGGACAGTTCCTGTTGTACTCCTGTAAGCTCGTGCTCTGGCGGCACTGATTTAGCCGAGGATATTAGTAAGAAGATAGGATATACTAAGGAAGAGCTTGAAGCAGTTCCTGATGGGGCAAATCTCGGCCTTGGTTGCGGGAATCCTGTTGCCCTTGCCTCCTTAAAAGAGGGGGAGACCGTCCTTGATCTTGGTTCAGGTGCCGGGTTCGATTGTTTTCTTGCTGCTGACAAAGTTAGTAAGAACGGGAAAGTTATCGGTGTAGATATGACCCCGGAGATGATTGAAAAGGCAAGGGGAAATGCTGAAAAAGGCTGCTACGAAAATGTAGAGTTCAGGCTGGGCGAGATTGAAAATATACCCGCCGCGGATAACTCTATTGATGTAGTCATCTCAAACTGCGTCATTAATCTTTCACCTGACAAAAGAAGGGTCTTTACGGAAGCATTCAGGATATTGAGGCCGGGTGGAAGACTGATGGTCTCAGACGTAGTTTTATTGAAAGAACTCCCGCATATCATAATGGACTCAATTGAGGCGTATATTGGTTGTCTCTCCGGGGCGGTAATGAAGGATGCCTACATAGATACAATAAAATCGGCCGGCTTCAGGGAAGTTGAGATAATAGATGAGACATCATTCCCCATTAAGTGTATGGCCAATGATCCAACGGCAAAGGCAATCATTAAGAACTTGAAGATACCACCTGAAGAAGTAAAGGGGATCACCAGCTCGGTTGTAAGCATAAAAGTTTATGGAGTCAAGCCAAATGGGCAGCCGTAGTCACGTGGGTAGCCATCCTGGCCCTAGCGGGGCGATATGTTCTCAACATACCGCCCCGCTGAAGCTTGATCTGTATTTAGAGCCTATCCCAAAACCTCTCCCGCGTGACCAGAAACCAGCAGTCTGTCGGAGAGAAAATCTATCTGTGCGCAATTTTGTAGTAGTCGAGCTTGCTCGACGTTTTGGCAGAGCAAGCTCTGCAACTACAACAAGATGCC
>JASEGY010000754.1 GCA_030019105.1 bacterium
TTCCCTTCTCTTTTTCATCGAGGGCCTCTTTGATCAGGAAATCCAACTTTCCTGACTCTGAATCCGCCTCAATCTGTCTATCCCATTTTTGCCAGTCCTTCTCCCAAAGCCACTCCCGCAATTGGACATAGTCCGTCTCAGGAAGACGGTTCACGGTTGAGGAAAGCAGCGAAAACCGGGCGATGTTCATCGTTTCGGCCAGTAGGGTGGGCTTTGCCCACCAGGATACTGTTAAGCACTGCATTCACATCCGAGATGCTACTAACAATGTCTCCTCCACAGCCACAGGCAACCTGACAGGATGGAAACGATTGGAAGCGAAGGCGTAATCTTCTCCGCTTTCATCTGCGACTCGGATGTACCCGTGCGCTTCGGCTTCTTCATCAGGAATCACGCAGTACAACTTCCCGACTTCAAGAGAAGCCTTGTAGCCTTCATTGTTGAGACACACCACAAAATGAGAAACTTGACTTTCTTGTCTTTTCATCGCTAATCAAGAAACGGCAATTTCAGCTTGAATTCTTTCTTCCCGATACCGTGGGCTTCGTACCAATGCACTTCGGCTAAACGTATCATGCCATCAATGAGCCGCACGCGGGCAACTCCCTTCAACTTACGCCACCTGCCATCGCCGTACTGCTTACGTAAACGGACACGGTCGCGAACGCTGACGTCCCTTGCAATCGTTTCGATATGGGCGATCTCACTGGCAAATTCGAAATCCATCATGGCACAAAACGTCATCTGCCACCCTAATGCAGACGGGCTGCCTAAGCTTCTCCACTGGAAAAGACTTCTACAAATCTTTTTATCAGTAAAATACCTAATCCCCAGGCAAAAGGAGCCCAAATAGGGATGTTTAGAAATGTGGAATTGGCATATTGATAAACGCCAAAGTTTAATAAAATTATCTCCGTTATCGTTCCACCAAAAGCACCAATAAGGATAAATAGAACATCGTCTCTTTTATATCCAAATTTGACACCAATAGACAAAGTGAGCAGCAACAGGATGCTAACTAAAGAGTTGTTTTGATGAAACACGGAAATAAAAGCAATTCCTACTATAGATAAATCGGTTTTGTCTATTTTTTAAGCTTAGAAGTAGTCAGCACTTACAGCAGATTGC
>JASEGY010000755.1 GCA_030019105.1 bacterium
AACCTACAACTTACAACCTATTCAAAATCACTATTTATGACCGTGCTGAGTATACATAGCTTCACCCCGGTTTATTGATGAAGACACCCACCCGCTATAATTTACTTTCATCAGGCAAAGTCCGGAGGCAGGGACAGTCGGTCCGGCCAGAGAGCGGTTTTTGGCGGCTAAAACTTCCCTTACCTCGTCAGCAGGACGTTTAGCCTGACCAACTTCGATCAACGTCCCCACAATGGCCCGAATCATATTAGGTAAAAAGGCGTCCGCCTTGATATGGATTCGAATAAGCTTGCCTTCTTGAGATAAATGGCCTTCTTCTAAGCCCTGCATTGTGCCGGCAGTCCCTGATCCGCAATCAGCGAAACAGTCTACAGTCAACAGTCCACAGTCCAGCATTTCCAATTTAGACCGTGGACTGTTGACCGTCGACCGCAGACTATCTCCGCAATCCGTAATCTGAAATCCGAAATCCGCAATCCGAAGCTCCTTTACATTTCGATAAGGATTCTGGGACTCTTTACTTAACGAGGAAGAGGAAAATGAGGTGAAATCGTGTCGTCCAATGAGGAATTGGGCGGCTTCTCTCATCTGTTCTAAATTAAGTGGTTGAGGTACCCAGTGGGTATACCTTCTCCGGATGGCCGAAGGGAAGAGTCGATTGAGAATAAGATATTGGTAGGTTCGATCGCGGGCAGAAAAGCGGGCGTGGAAATCCAGGGCTATTTCTTCAGCTTTGGTAACGACGATGTCTTTGGGCAGCACACTGTTTAGCGCCCTGGCGAACTTATCGGTTGGTATTGAAGGGAATTCGGTTTTAAAATTAGCTGCCTGTCCTGAGGCATGGGCTCCGGCATCTGTCCGGCTGGCCCCGACAACCCGGATTTTCAAACCGGTTAAGACCTCCAGGGCTTTCTCCAGGGTGCCGCTAACCGTAGTTGCCTTTGGTTGAATCTGCCAGCCATGGTAATTCGTGCCATCGTATTCTAAAGTAAGCTTGATGTTACGCATAGGACGTTCTATCAGCAAAGTCTATCTCACTGCGTTCAGGGCGATGTTCATTGTTTCGGCCAATGGCGCTTGACCAAATTGGGTGTTGTAGTTGCAGAGCTTGCTCTGCCGTAATGTCGA
>JASEGY010000756.1 GCA_030019105.1 bacterium
TTAGGATATTTATCTCGTTGTCTTTATACTTGCTTAGCTTATTGTTTATTTCAAAAAATTGAAAAGAAAAATTTAGATTTAATTGGTATTACTAATTTTATTGGTTAATTGAGTTTTGATATTTGGGTTAGTATCTTAATTATTTATTATTTATATAGTTTTCAAGTCTTAACAATTCGATCGGCTAATTTTTCAGCGATTTTTTCAGCAATTGCTTTCTGCAAATACACTCCTTGTGCTAATTTTTCCTTAGCCTCTTCTACTTTCTCCATTCTAATATCAGGAATAGCTTTCACTTTATTTCGTATTTTCTCTTCCTTTAGTAAATTCTTTGCTTCTGAGGAAATATGGACAACATCTATGCCAGGAGATTCTCTTTCTACAGTGTTCTTCTTAACTGTCTCTGCAGGTTTAATGATTTCTTTTATCTTCCTGATAGGATCAACAAACATGACAATAGTACCTCCTGTTGTCTATATCGGCAAAAAAGGTAAAAAACTTTAGTAAAAAATTAAATTTTTTACTTTTTTAATTCTTTCCATTTATTATATCGGCAATTATCTTTTTAAACTTAATAACTCTTATGGGAAATTTACTTGGTGTTCTCTGATAACTTGATATTCTTCTGCAAACAACCATAAGGGTTGCATTCACATGATATTGATCTGAAATTGTAGAAATAGGACTTATCTCTATTTGAATTAGAGTTACGAAATATTTTAATTTAGCATAGAATATTAGAAAATTTATTTATACTAAATTAATTAAGTTATCCTAAAATATCAAGAGAAAAATTCCTTGAATTATACCCACTTTCAAAACAACTTAAAAAATTCTCCTCAATATAGCATCTATTAGTTAAAATTTGACATAGAGCAGATTGATTTAACCAATAGTAGACGATCAATATAATATTTCAATGCCCACACTATCTGTTCATCCAATTTATCCACTTTATTTGTCCAAAACCAACTAAAAATTTTTGTTTCAGCGATAACCACAATTCTTCTATGGGATTTAAATCTGGTGAATATTCTCTGCTCTCATTTCACCTATAAATACAGGATTGTCCTGCCCTAAATTTGCCACAATTTTCTTTAATATAGCAACCATCGCAATCTCTAACCA
>JASEGY010000757.1 GCA_030019105.1 bacterium
ACAAGGTAAATGTCCTGGGCGGGGCAATTGCCCTCGGACATCCTGTCGGAGCAAGTGGGACAAGAATACTCATCACTCTTTTGTATGAAATGGTGAGAAGAAATAATACCCTCGGTCTGGCCTCACTCTGCATAGGTGGAGGACAGGGCATAGCGATGATTGTTGAGAGGGTTAAGTAAGAGACAACGTAAAACTGCTCAGGTTCATAGTTCCAGGGTTCAGAAGTTCAAGGTTAGAGATCAAAGGGAATCAACCGTGAACCGTGAACCTTTGAACCTGACAACCATATATAAGGAGGAAGTACGATGGAAATTACAGGTAAAAAAATAGTCATCACAGGCGGTGGAAGAGGCATGGGCAAGAAATTTGCCGTGGATTTAAACAATTTCGGCGCTGAACCTTATGTCTTAGATGTGATACAGGAGAACCTTGATGCCCTAAAAGATGAGACCGGTATTCCCGGTAAGGTTGTTGATGTGAGCAAAGAAAGTGAAGTGGAAACTTTCTTTGAGAGTTATACCGCCGAACATGGCGCTCCGGATGTATTGGTCAATAACGCGGGCATAACGGCGGATGCGCTTTTCATCAAGAAGAAAGGGGATGAAATAAAAAAATTCCCCCTTTCCAACTGGGAAAAGGTAATGAATGTTAATCTAACCGGAGTTTTTCTATGTGCCCGGGAGGCAGCCTTTCAGATGGTTAAGCATGGGGTGAAGGGTGTGATCATTAATATTTCATCCATCTGCCGGGCAGGGAATCTGGGACAGACAAATTATTCGGCAACAAAATCTGCCATTGACGCCATGACCGTTACTTGGGCAAAGGAGCTTTCAAGGTATGGAATAAGGGTTGGGGCTATTGCTCCCGGTTATATCAATACGGAAATGGTGGCAAACATTCGCCAGGATGTGCTTGACAGGATCATCGGGAATATCCCTGTTGGCAGACTGGGTGAGATGGAAGAAATATCCCAAACAGTCCGGTTTATTATTAAGAATGATTTCTGCACGGGCAGGGTTCTTGAAGTAGACGGCGGTATGAGGATATGATTTGATCGGGGAAAGATGGGGGACGTAGATAAAAAACGGCCTTGTTCATCGTTTGGGCTGCCAGGCCGGCTCGGCCC
>JASEGY010000758.1 GCA_030019105.1 bacterium
GTCCCTACGGGACGGAGTTATCAACTAAATCTAATAATAGCAATAGATTACCGCTAACTTAATGGCAGTGTCCCTAAGGAGTCGTCACAATAACGGTGCAGACACTCGCATCCGGCAGGGTAATGACAAAATAACTGTCGCCCTCCCCGCTCACTTTAGTCTTAAAGTCCGTGGCCGCCAACCGCCAATGGGCCTGGGCTACTCCTCCATCCGCAATAGAAAAGTCCTCTATATACTGCTCGGCCACCTTGGCCCTCTTAGACTCAGAAATGGTCAGGAGCAAATAGCCCCCGCCCAGGAGTAATATCGTCACCATAAACATTATGGCCACTACCATGGTCACACCTCTCTCTGATTGCGGATTGCGGATTGCGGATTGCGGATTGCGGAACATTCCAATTGCAGATTTCGGATTGCAGACTGCGGATTTCAAAGCTCCTAATTTAAGCATTACCATCTCCTGAGATATTTATTGGTATATGTAGGTTATTGCCTTTCTCTCTCTATTCAGATTATTCTCCGACCAGTTTACTCGCACTTCTACGGACAGGTAATCTTTATCAGAGCCACCAGCCGGATCATCGATATTAGTCACCGTGGTGGTCATTGTTCCGAATAGATTAGCGCCTACAGGAACGTGCTCTATCGTCTCTGTGCCCGAGTCATTCCCCTGCAGTATCTTTGTTCTAATATCACCGCTCCCCCGACGTCTAAGATCCTCTATCTCTCCCTGAATAACGTGCATCGCCATCGCGGCATTTTTGGTATTGACCGTAGAAATCGCCCCCTGATAGAAGATAGCGGCCGCCACCAGGGCGACCACTAACAGGAGTATCACGGCCAGCATCATTTCAATCAAGCTTAGTCCTTTTTCACATCTATAAATTCGGGCCATTTTAATCACCTTATTCGTGTATATTCGTGTATCCTCTTCAAATTTAATGGGTATCTGTTGTAAGTTGTAGGTTGTAGGTTTGCTGGTGTGACGGTTAACTTACAACTTACAACTTATAACTTATAACCAGATACACCAATAGATTTGAAGAGGATACTATATTCGTGTTCACTGCTGTCCCAAACCTTAAAGAAAGACTCTTCGTAGGTTTATGAAAATTACTA
>JASEGY010000759.1 GCA_030019105.1 bacterium
CCGCAATCGTAACATTCTCGCGGACAACGCAAATGTTGCGGGGTAATAGTATACTCCTCTTTTGGAAAGATTTGAATACCTTTGTCAATTTCAGAAAAAATTCTTAAATTCTTCTTTCCTCTCATTTCCTGATCCGTTAAGATGTAAGGAGCCAATCTATTTCCATATACCTCAAAACATACATTTGATAATCTCTCTATTGATGGCTCAAGCTCCTCTTTGCTTCGATTATCTTCAACCAGGACAAAAAGGTCTATATCGCTGTTTGCCCTCTCTAAACCTTTTGTTATAGAGCCAAACAAGACTGCTTTCTTGATTAAAGTCCCGGGTAAATTTTCCAAAATGGTCTCTTTTAAATCCTCTATAGGGTCTTTGATTTGTGAAATCCCTTTAATCAATATAGATAATAACTTGAAGGTATAACTGTTACGATTAACCCTCCACAAGTGAGCCTTTCCAACGGTAATAAAGCTTGCAAAATTCATATCAGCAAGTTCTTGCATAGTTCTATTTACGCTCATGTGAGATACTTTTAAAATAGACGCTATTTCCCTCTCACTCATTTGAGCCTGGTGGGTCAATAGAAATCTTATGATTTTTACTTTTGTTTTTGAGCTTAATACCTCTAATAACGAACTATGAAATTTCATACCAGCCTCCTTGTAACATATCTGTTACAAGTGTAACATTATTTTGAATCACTTGATTTCTGGCAAGCTTATATTACCAGATAGCACTTTTTCCATTACCTCTCTGGTCTGACGGATAAATTCTTTTGCCTGAGCAAGTTGAGCCTCAGCCTCCTCATAAGTAAATTCAACGTAATCGCTATAATCAGAAGCCTCCCTATCCCGGTTGGCATCAGCTTCAGAACAGCCCATAAATTAGAAATCTCCCAGGCTAACTGTGGTTTGTTTAAAGTTATTCCAGACAGATTCAATATTTTTTGCAAGGGGGAGTAAGTCTTCCTGTCTTAGTTTTACACTGTAACCGTGTACAAAATAATGTCTAAAACTAAGATATTTCTTCAATTCTAAAGATAATTCATCTGGACAGCAGTAAGTTCTCAGCTTTTCCCAGAATGAATACTCTGTAAGTTGT
>JASEGY010000075.1 GCA_030019105.1 bacterium
GCAATCGTAACATTCTCGCGGACAACGCAAATGTTGCGGGGTAATAGTATAATGAGCAACAAATCATTAGTTATCGTTGAATCACCAGCCAAGGCAAAAACCATTAATCGGTATCTGGGCAATGAATTTCTGGTCAAGGCCTCGGTCGGACATATCAAGGACTTGCCTACGAATAAGATAGGGGTGGATATAGAGAATAAATTCAGCCCGGAGTATGTAACGATCAAGGGCAAGAGTAAAGTTGTCAGTGAGCTTAAGGCAGCCGCTCAGGGCAGCAAGGCCATTTACCTTGCCCCTGACCCTGATCGTGAAGGAGAGGCAATCTGTTGGCATCTGGCTGAAGAGTTGAATAGTCCGAATACCTCTGTCTATCGGGTTATCTTCAATGAGATCACCCGTGAGGGGATTGCGGCCGGGATGGCCAATCCAGGGCAAATTGATCTTAATAGAGTTAATGCCCAGCAGGCCAGGCGGATATTAGACCGCCTGGTAGGTTACAAATTAAGCCCCCTGCTTAATAAAAAGATCCGTAAGGGCTTGTCGGCCGGCAGGGTGCAGTCGGTAGCCGTTCGTCTTGTTTGCGAGCGTGAACGCGAGATAGAGGCCTTTGTCCCTGAAGAGTATTGGTCGATTGAAGCCGAGCTGAAAAAAGGGGACGGGCCTTCTTTTACCGCTAATTTAGAGAAGATAAAGGGTAAGAAGGCGGAGATCAAGTGTAAAGAGGAGGCGGAGGCTGTGGTGGCTGGTCTTGACCAGGCCGAATTTAAGGTGGCCAACGTAGTCTCCCAAAAAAAGAAAAGGTCGCCGGCCCCGCCTTTTATTACCAGCACCCTTCAGCAAGAGGCCTCAAAAAAGCTCAAGTTTGCGGTAAAAAAGACTATGCAGATAGCTCAGCAGCTTTACGAGGGGATAGAGCTTGGGGCGGAAGGTCCAACGGGTCTTATTACTTACATGCGAACGGATTCAACCAGGGTAGCGCTCGAAGCCCAGACAGCGGCTAAGGAATATGTCAGCGGTCGATATGGCCCTGATTATGTTCCTGACAGGTCGCCGTTTTACAAAAGCAAACGCGGGGCGCAAGAGGCCCACGAGGCTATCCGTCCTACTTACTGTGAAAAAAGCCCGGATGAGATGAAAAAATATTTGAGTAAGGAGCAATATTTACTTTACCAACTTATCTGGTCGCGTTTTTTGGCCAGCCAGATGAGTCCGGCTCAAATAAAGACGACCAGAGTAGAGATAGAGGCCAGGGATTATCTTTTTCGGGCTACGGGGTCTGAAGTATTGTTCCCCGGCTTTATGGTTCTTTATGTGGTTGAAGATGAGAAAAAGGAAGAGAAAACAGCCCTCTTGCCATCGTTGGCTAAGGGGGATATACTCAGTTTACTTAAATTGGCCTCTAATCAGCATTTTACCCAGCCCCCGCCGCGCTTTAATGAGGCCAGCTTAGTTAAGACTTTGGAAGAGAATGGGATCGGTCGTCCGAGCACTTATGCCGCCATCATTGGTGTCATTACTGCCAGGGATTATGTGAAACGTGAGGGGGGACGGTTCTATCCTACTGAACTGGGGATGCTGGTTAATGATCTTTTAGTAGAGAATTTTCCCCGTGTTTTAGATTTTGGATTTACTTCTGAGATGGAAGACAGCCTGGATAAAATAGAAGATGGAAAGACGGATTGGGTGAATGTTTTATCTGATTTTTGGGGTGATTTTGAACAGGCCTTGAAGAAGGCCCAGGCTGAAATGCGGAATATCAAAAAAGAACAAGAGGTGGTTACTGACCAGATTTGTGAGCTCTGCGAGGGAAAGATGATTGTTAAAACAAGCCGGTGGGGGACTAAATTCCTGGGCTGCGAGAATTTCCCTAAGTGTCGTTCAACTAAGCCATTAGAAGAAGAGGAGAAACAAACAACAGATGAGGTCTGTGAGACCTGTGGGACCGGCATGATAGTTAGGATAGGCCGGTATGGCCGGTTCCTCTCCTGTAGTCGGTATCCGGAATGTAAATTTGCTAAACCTATCAGCCTTGGGGTTTCCTGCCCGGTCAAGGATTGCGGGGGGAAACTGGTTCCCAGACGATCAAAAAAGGGACGTGCCTTTTATGGCTGCAGCCGCTATCCTGACTGTAGTTTTGTAACCTGGTATGAACCAACTTCTGAGAAATGTCCTGATTGTGATGGCCTCTTAGTCAAAAAACGCAGAAAGGCAGGGGACGTCTTGAGTTGTATCTCGGAAGAGTGTAAGTATGAGGCTGCTGCAGCTTGAGTGTGGAGGAGATAGTGATGTCTAATCTAGCAGTCTGTCGGAGTGAAATAGAGAATCCCAATGTTCACGGCATCTTGTTGTAGTTGCAGAGCTTGCTCTGCCAAAACGTCGAGCAAGCTCGACCACTACAAAATTGCGCACAGATAGATTTTCTCTCCGACAGACTGCTATTAACATTAGAGCATGTGGAGCAATTGACGGTGCAGTTGCCGCTACCGGAGCGGCTGAAATTGGTAGCGCACGTCTGTGAACAGTTAAGTGTTATGCCGACGATGGAAAGCGATGAGGAAAAGGCAAGGCGAGAGCGGTTAGCTCAGGTGGATGCCTGGCTGGCAGAGTGTGACACCGTTGCAGAAAGCATCGAAGGCAAATTTGATTCTGCCGGGGACATCAGACAAATTCGCGAAGAGCGAGCGGATTACTTATGACTGAGTGTAACTCGAAACTCGACGACCCGCAAGCGGGTACCCCGAACTCGAAACTTAAGATAGACAGATTTATTCAGTATCTGGAAGGAGAGAGAAATCTTTCCCCACATACCCGGAAGGCCTATCAAAAAGATTTAGAGGCCTTTGATCAATTTGTAAAAGAGGCAGGTGAGCCCGAAGTTGATCAATCTCTAATCAGGCGTTATTTGGGACATCTTCGGATCAGAAATTACTCCAGGCGGTCTATTGCCCGTAAATTAGCCAGTGTGCGGTCTTACTATCGCTTTTTAGCTGAACGGGGCCTCATAAACACTAACCCGGCCTACAACCTGCCGGCTCCCAAACAAGAATCTAAGCTGCCGGCTTTTCTTTTCCAGGATGAGATGAAAACTCTGCTGAGTATTCCGAAAGAGGATAATGCCTTCGGCCTGAGGGACAGGGCCATTTTGGAGATGCTTTACACCAGCGGGATGCGAATTAGTGAGCTTACCGGTTTAAACATTGATTCTATTGACTACCTGGGAGAAGTGGTAAAGGTGTGGGGCAAGGGGGGTAAAGAGAGGCTGCTTCCCATTGGTTCTTATGCTATGCGGGCTTTGGAGCGGTATCTTGACCAGCGTGATAAATTGGTAAAAGATAGTTCTGAGAAGGCGCTCTTTTTAAACCGGTACGGGAAACGTTTAACGGATAGATGGATTCGGGTGATGCTGAATGGATATATTAGAGAGACATCTGTGAATAAGCGGATAAGTCCGCACACTATCCGTCACAGCTTTGCCACCCATCTTTTGGATAATGGGGCTGATCTCAGGGCAGTGCAGGAGCTTCTGGGCCATGTGAGCCTTTCTACTACCCAGATTTATACGCACGTGAGTGGTGAAAGGCTGAAGGCCGTCTATGAGAAGGCCCATCCGAGGGCGTAAGCCAATTTCGGATTGTGGATTGTGGATTGCGGATTTGAAGAATATCGGCAAGCGTATGCGCTGAAATTCAAAATCAGTGAGCAGGTTGAGAAACGAAACCTAACGGGGCTGCGGATAAGCTGCAGCCCGTTAGACGATAGAGGTAATTCATAATCTGGAATAGAGGAGGGAGTGGTAATATGCCTCAGACGATTGAAGTGATATATGAAGGGAATGTATTAAAGCCTCTCATGCCGGTAGAAGGGCTTCAAGAGCATGAAAGAGCAGTAGCGATCCTTTGGCCTCGTACACCTAAGAAAAATCTCCGTAAGTTGGCTGGGATGCTGCCCCGTGAAGACTCAAAGGCGATGCGAAAATTTATTGACAAGGAGTTCGAGTGGACAGACAAAGAGGACCAAAAACGCTGGATTAAGGATCTATTTGCGGATTTATCCATCCAGGGTGTGCCAGTGGGAGTTGATGTGCTTCAGCAAAGGATGAGCGAGGCTGACCTGATTCCTAATGAACTGAGTCGAGCCATTGTAGAGGCACGAGAGGAGTAGAACGGTGCAGTGGATGATCTACTTTGATGCCAGTGCCTTGGTCAAGCGGTACGCCCAGGAGATCGGTACGGCCTTAGTCAACGAAGTGTTTCGCCACCTTCCGTTGAGCCAAATGGTCTGTTCCACAGTGGGCATTCTTGAAATCATCTCGATCTTGGTGCGAAAGCGGAACGATGGTCGGTTGAGCCAGGCATTATTCGAACAGGCCATGATCGAGTTCAAAGCTGAAGTGATCGATCACGAGGAGTTCTCGGCTACATCAGTCAACGATACCCTCCTGCTTTCAGCTTTGGATATGATTGAGAAGCATAATCTTAATGCCACGGATGCGGTGATCTTACGTTCCACACTCAATTTACGGTTGGCTTTTCAAGAGGTAGGAGATGAACTGATGCTATGGACTTCTGATAAGCGTTTGGTGCGCGCTGCTCAAGGTGAAGGCATTATATCATTTAACCCTGAGGAAGAAACAATAGATCGGTTGCATCAATTGTTGGGGAACAACGTTGCTTAACAGATATTATAATTGCTAATTCGCAATACACATTCTGAAACAGAGAAGAGGTGTTGATAATTGTTCAATCCGCAATCTGAAATCCGCAATCCGCAATTGGTTAGGGCGACTACTATACTTGCTGTCAGGCACAAAGGAGAGGTAGCTATCGGGGGTGACGGCCAGGTCAGTTTCGGTGAAGCAGTCGTGAAGCACAAGGCCAAAAAGATAAGGCGGATGTATGAAGACAAAGTTCTGGCGGGCTTTGCCGGGGCGGCGGCGGATGCCTTTACCCTGTTTGAGAAATTTGAAGGTAAATTAAAGGAGTTTCGGGGCAACCTCCCCCGGGCAGCCGTAGAAGTGGCCAAGGAATGGCGGCGGGATAAATTTCTAAGGAAATTAGAGGCCCTTCTGGCCGTGGTAGATAAGGACCACTCCTTTATTATCTCCGGCAGTGGTGATGTCCTGGAGCCGGATGATGGGATCGTGGGTATTGGTTCGGGCGGCAACTATGCGGTGGCGGCTGCCAGGGCTTTAAGCAAGCATACGGATTTAGGCGCGGAAGCTATTGTTAAAGAGGCCCTTACTATTGCCTCAGAGATATGCGTCTATACTAATGATCAGATTACTGTCGAGCGACTTTAAGGCATTGTTCATCGTTTCGGCCACTCAAGTCGAAAATGGGAAATAGGAAATTAGGAAATGGGAAGTATCTTGATTTACTTCCTATTTCCCATTTCTTACTTCCTATTTTTAAATGGCCGAAACGATGATCAATGCCCTAATAACTAATAACTGGAGGTGGATAATTTAATTGGCTATTAATGGACTAACTCCGAGAGAGATTGTTAAAGAACTGGATAAATACATCATTGGTCAGGACGATGCTAAGCGGGCGGTGGCTGTTGCCTTGCGCAACCGGAGCAGGCGGCAGAATGTGCCGGAAGAATTGCGAGAAGAGGTCGCGCCTAAAAATATTATTATGATTGGCCCCACCGGGGTGGGAAAGACAGAGATCGCCCGCAGATTAGCGAAATTGGCCCAGTCTCCTTTTAGTAAAGTTGAAGCGACCAAGTTTACTGAGGTAGGTTATGTTGGCCGGGATGTAGAGTCTATGATCAGGGACCTCACCGGGATGGCCGTAAATATGGTCAGGTCTGAGGAGATGCAAAAGGTGGAAGATAAAGCAGCTAAGGCCGCCGAAGATAGGATCCTTGATCTTTTGCTCCCCAAACCCAAATCCCGCCGAAAAAAAGAGGAGGATTCGGCGCTGGCTGAGGTAAGTCTGGATATAGAAGTTATCGAAAAAGAGAGGAGAGAGACAACCCGGGAAAAACTTAGAAAGCAATTTCAAGAGGGCAAACTTGATCACCGGACGGTTGAAATCGAAGTTAAAGAGAGCGGTATGCCCAATGTGGAGGTATTTGCGGCGGCCGGTCTGGAGGGATTTGACCTCAATTTTAGTGAGATATTTTCTAATCTTATTCCGCCCAAGGTCAATCGTCGAAAAGTGAAAGTGAGTGAGGCTCGTCAGATCCTGGCCCAGGAAGAGGCCCATAAGATGATTGATATGGAAAAGGTAACTCAGATGGCTATCAAAAAGGTGGAAGAAAGTGGAATTATATTCCTCGATGAGATAGATAAAATTACCGGGGCTGAAGGCAGTACTGGGCCGGATGTCTCACGAGAGGGTGTTCAGCGGGATATCTTGCCTATTGTGGAGGGATCAACCGTCGCTACTCGATATGGGCATGTGCGGACGGATCATATCCTCTTTATTGCTGCCGGGACATTCCATCACTCCAAACCCAGTGACCTTATCCCTGAACTTCAGGGCAGATTCCCTATTAGAGTAGAACTTTCCTCTTTGACTGAGAAAGACTTCAAGCGAATCCTGACCGAGCCGGCCAGCGCCTTGATCAAGCAGTATGTGGCCTTGCTTGCTACTGAGGGGATAGAGGTAACCTTTTTCTCTGATGCTATTGATGAAATGGCTAAGATTGCCTGGGAGGTAAATGAAGGCACGGAGAATATAGGCGCCAGGCGGTTGCATACTATCCTTGAGCGGGTAATGGAGGAAATATCCTTTAATGCCCCGGAGGAGGGTGGAAAGATAACCATTGATGTGGCTTATGTTCGCCAGAGATTAGAAAAAGTGGCCAAAGACGAGGACCTGTCGAGGTATATCCTTTAAGGCAGGAAATTAGTGAGGCAGGAGATTGGGTGTTGTCCTATATGTCCTATTTGTCTTATATGTCCTTATGTGGTTAAAATATACTAAACTTTTCGGCCTCTTCTGACGATATAGGATGTAGGACTAAAAAAAACGGGAGGAACTTAATATGTTCGATGACTCATCTATGATGCAAACTATTAATGTCCTGCATCAAGGGCTGAATACGTCCTCACTCCGCCACGAAGTTATCTCACACAACATCGCCAATGTCAATACCCCTGGCTACAAATCACGACGAGTAAATTTTGAAACACACTTGCGAAGCGCCCTTCGGGGAGAAGGTGAATTAGAGTCTATTACTGCTAACCCGAGACATATCCACTTTGGTGGTTGGCCTGATCCGTCTAACGTCAGTGCTTCAACTGTAATCAATGATGACCTTATCTACCGCAATGACGGAAACAGCGTGGATATCGATCAGGAGACGGCTATCCTGGCCAAGAATACCATCATGTACAATGCCCTGTCAACCAGGATAAGTGGACACTTCAGGCTACTTAGAGATGCGATCAGAAGTGGACCGGGCGGTGTATAATAAACATGAAGGGGAGGTAGCGGTTAATTATGTGGAGACTTGAAAGCGTTGATAGAGTATTAGGCGTAGTTGGTCGAAGCAGGAGACCTGAAGCATCCGGGAGACTTTTTACGGCCATTGATGCCAGTGGCTCCGGAATGACGGGCGAACGTCTTCGAATGGATCTGATTGCTGACAATATTGCCAATGTCAATTCGACCAGAACCCCGGAAGGCGGCCCTTATCGTCGAAAGCAGGCTATTTTCACCCCCAGGCCTGCCGGCTGGAATTTCCCTATCCCTTTTGGCAATATTTTAAATCTGGCCGATCAATTAAAGGCCAAACAAACTGATCCGGAGCATATCCCTTTTGAAGATAAAATTGGTTCCGGCCCCTATCCTCAACGGGGGGTAAGGGTCTTAGCTATTGTCAAGGATCAATCGCCCTTTCGGTTGGAATTTCAGCCCGGTCATCCTGATGCGGATGCGAAAGGATATGTGAAGATGCCTAATGTTAATATAGTCCATGAAATGACCGATATGATATCAGCTTCCAGGGCCTACGAGGCCAATGTCTCAGCCGTCCAGTCAGCCAAAAATATGATGATGAAGGCCCTTCAGATAGGCAGATAACGATTGCGGATTGTAGATTGCGGATTGTAGATTGCGGATTGCGGAATGAAAAAATCCGGGACGGTTCATAATCTACAATTTTACTGTGAAAACTTGTGGATTGAATATCGAATATCGAATAAAGAATTTAGAATTATGAAGTCTTGTTCCCCTTTTTCCTTCGACATTCATTATTCCTTGTTCGATATTCGATATTTTACTCAGCCGCAAGCTTTCACAGTAAGGTGAACCATCCCAAAAATCCGGACATGTGCAATCAACTTTATTTTAACGCAAAAAACGCAGAGATTACGCAGAGTTCGCAAAGATTAAATGATTAAATAATCTTTATCTCCTTTGCGTCCTTTGCGTCCTTTACGTCCTTTACGTCCTTTACGTCCTTAATTAATAAAGGAGGGGAAGAGTGGTTGTCGATTGCAGATTAGCGATTACTGGATATAAAATCCGAAATCCGCAATCCGCAATCCGAAATTAAGATGAATAACCCGGTAGATCTATTTTCGCTCAGACCAGAGCCATTAATAAAAGAAGCGGGGAAGAAGAAAGCGAAGCAGCAGGCTGCCCCCAATATGGTTGATCTGTTTTCTGAAATAATGAAAAGCGGGTTAACTTCCACAAATAACCGGCTCTCAGAGTCCGAGGACATGACTCAAAAGTTAACTTCAGGTGAAGTGACCAATATTCATGATGTTATGATTGCGGCTGAGAAAGCAGGCATCGCCCTCAATTTTACTATGGAGATAAGAAACAAGGTCATACGAGCCTACGATGAGATTATGCGGATGAGGTAATTAATAATTACCGGAAGCGTTCAATAAGCCTTGGGAGGGGAACTAAATGAACGAATTCTTGGCTCGTTTGCTCCAACAGTTTAAAACTGTCTGGGAGGGACTTACCCGGAATCAGCGGATAGTAATAATTTCTGCGGTGGCTGTGGTAGGGATAGCCCTGGCCGGCTTGATTATCTGGAGTACACGGGAGGAATATGTTGTCCTCTATTCCAGGATAGATACAGAAGAAGCAGGTCGTATAACGGCCAAATTAAATGAATGGAAGCAGCCCTTTCGGTTGGAAGGGAATACTATCTTTGTTCCGATCAAAGATAAGGATACTATAAGACTGAATTTAGCTTCAGAAAAGCTTGCCCCCACAGGCGGAGTGGTTGATTTCAGTATCTTTGACAAGGTGAACTTAACCACGACGGATTTTGAACGCCATGTTAACTTCCTCCGAGCCCTCCAGGGAGAACTCACTCGAACCATAAAATCTATTGATCAAATAGACGATGCCCGCATCATGATCGTTATGCCCAAGAAGGACCTCTATGTGGAAGAAGAGGAACTGGCTACGGCTTCGATAAAGTTAGAGCTGAGTCCTTATTCCACCCTTGATGCCGGGCAGGTTAAGGGTATTGTTTACTTAGTTGCTTCAGCCGTAGAAGGGCTTTCGCCGGAAAATGTAACTATTGTCGATCAAAAAGGTAACATCCTCTCAGATATTCTGGGTGAAGATGCTACTCCGGCCAAGCAAGCAGGAGATCAATTAGATAGACAGAGAGAGGAAGGCAATAGGTTAGCCCGCAAGATCAAACAAACTTTAGGCCGGGTACTTGGTCCTGATAAGGTGGATGTCATTGTCAAGTGGGAGATGAACTTTGACCGGCTCGAAACTAAGGCCAAGAATTATACCAAGACACAAACCGGCATTGGAGAATCTGAAGTCTTAAAGATTAGTGATGAGATAGAAAAAGAGCAGTTCAAGGGATTGGGACAAAAGCCGGAGGGGCCGCCGGGAGTGGAGTCTAATATACCTACTTATGAGGGCATAACTGAGGCTAAAGGACCTCTGGAATATAAGAGAGATGAACAGCGAACCAATTATGTCCCTAATGAAGAGGAGACTTTAAAGATTCGTGCTCCGGCCACAACCAAGATCGCTGTGGCTGTATTTGTCGATGGCATCTATGAACGGGATAAGGATGGAGAGCGGATACCGGATAAGGAAACCGGCTTGCCTATTTATAAGCCCAGGACAGAAGAAGAGATGACTAAATACGAGAGTCTGGTCAGGGCGGCTGTTGGGAATGAAAAAGAGGAAAAAGAAGAGGGCCGGATGTACGTGGTTAAGGTGGAAAACGTTCAGTTTGACCGCACTCAGGAATGGGCCTGGGAGAATAAGCTGAAGGCCCAGGCAGCCCGGCAGCAGATGATGTTATATAGTCTTGTGGGCACAATCCTTGTTGTCCTTGTTTTATTTTTAGTTGTCAAATACGGAAGGAGATATTTGGCGGAGAGAAAGAGGCTAAAGGAAGAAGAAGCCCGGCGGAGAGAATTGGAAGAGGCTGAACGTACCAGGTTAGCGGCTGAAGAAGAAGAAGCCGAAGCTCAGCTTGCCGGTCTTACTCCGGAAGAAAGAGCGATATCGGAGTTACAAAAGGCCTGTGCCGGCCTGGCCCAGGATCGGCCGGAACTAGTCGCGAATTTGCTTCGCACCTGGATAGCGGAGGAGGCGGAATAAGTTTCGAGTTTCGGGTTCGGGGCACCCGCTTGCGGGCCAAGCTGGCCTGGCAGGTCGTCGAGTTTATTTATCTGTAAGCGTTCAGGTATCAGATTCTGCAAGGTTGCCTGCCCGGCTTAACCCGAAACTCGAAACTATCAGTCTGTCGGAGTGAAATAGAGAATCCCAATGTTCACGGCATCTTGTTGTAGTTGCAGAGCTTGCTCTGCCAAAACGTCGAGCAAGCTCGACCACTACAAAATTGCGCACAGATAGATTTTCACTCCGACAGACTGCTCGGAACTCTAATGATTGCTCTCTTTATTTTAGGGACATATATTGCATTTCTGGCCGGGCTTATCGTGATAGAATATTTCGTCTATCAGAACTTTGAAAAGAGGAACGCAAAGAAAAGAAGAGAACTGGAAGAGAAAGTGAAACAGTTAGTGCGGGAGAAAGTTGCTGTATCTAAAGTAGCAGCTAAACAAGAAGGTAGTACCCATGGATATTTCCCTCAAGATAGAACCAACTTGTCTCGCCTTCAGTTATGTCTTGGGATGGTTAAAGAAAAACCTGAATTAATAGCCAACTTACTTAAAAGTTGGATGGAAGAAAAGGAGTAACTCCTCAGGTTGTTAGGTTCAAAGGTTCAAGGTTCGCGGTTAGTTGCCTTGCGCTCCTGGTATACTATTACCCCGCAACATTTGCGTTGTCCGCGAGAATGTTACGATTG
>JASEGY010000760.1 GCA_030019105.1 bacterium
CTCTGAACCTGACAACCTGAACGGGTTCTACCATGACTTTTGAAGAGGATACGAATAAGGCCCGAATTCCGAATGTCCTGATACTGTTAGTATAATCTTACCAAACTCTTTTGTCAACCTGAAAGTAAAGGGAAATTTAGCCATTGACATTAACTTAATTTAGTGGTAAAATACATTGGCTCAAGGCGGATTCGGGGAGTAATATTGCAAGTGTTTAGGTATCAGGTATCAGCCGTCAACAGTGAGCTAACCAGTGATGCCTGACACCTATTTCAAATCAGTGTGACATTGACCTTCCCGAAAGCTTTAAGCTTTCGGGAAGGTAGCCTCCATGCCGGATTTTAATGATGAAGGTGCTAAAATGTTGAAACCAAATAAGCAGATTTATACTGCTGAAGAATATTTTGACATGGAAAAGCTATCTGAATATAAGAGTGAATACTTTTATGGTGAAATCTTCGCTATGGCAGGTGGCACTCCAAATCACAATCGAATTACCATTAATCTGGCCGGCACGTTAAATGCTGCCTTCAAAGACAAATTTTGCGAAGCATTTGCCAGTGATTTAAGGGTTCAGGTTGAAAAAGGCAGGCATTACACTTATCCGGATGTAGTTGTGGTTTGTGGCGAACTTGAATTTGCTGAAAAACGGAAAGATACGATCATAAATCCGGTTATAATTATGGAGGTTTTATCGGATTCAACAAAGGATTATGACAGAGGTACAAAGTTTACCGTATATCGAAATATAAAAACATTACAAGATTATATCCTGATCGATCAGGATATTGTTCATATCGAATATTTTTCCAAAAAAGAGGATGGAACCTGGCGACTTCAAGAGTATTTTAATATGGAAGAAGTGCTGACCCTGGAATCAATTCAGGTAAAGATTTCTATTAAGGAAATTTACAATAGAGTTTCCCTTATTCCTAAGCTTCATCTTTTAAGGGCTTAAGGGTAACTGCTCAATATCTTGTGGAAAATAGGTAGCCGTTTACGGCTTGAAATTAGAAATTAGAAATTTCAGAAAGTATGAAGGCTCAATTTCTAATTTCAACATTCCGTGAACACTTATCGTCTTTGCGAGATTTCCACA
>JASEGY010000761.1 GCA_030019105.1 bacterium
AGCCTGAACTCCAAAGGATAGCCAACCCCAAAATCTTTTTCTTAAACACTATATCATCCCACAGCTTCGGGGCGAAATAGTCTAATCAAAGTAGTAGCGGGTGAGCCCCCGGAGATGGCCACCGCCCAGAATATAAATACGCCATCCGCCATCAGAAATCCGCAATCCGCAATCCGCAATCTACAATCCGCTTCATTTCCTCCTTTACAGGAGAATCTACATCATAAGCCGACTGGCCGGTTCGGTCTGCCAGGCCAAGTTGTGAATCATAAGGAAGATATCCGAGTATTTTAAAATCAGGAAGACTGGATTCGATAAAATCTTTCTCTTGAGGGGACTGAACCTTATTTCCAATAACAGCGATATTATCTATCCCAATTTCAACGGCCAGTTCTTTAATCCTTCCGGCGGTCTGAATGCTTCTCTGACCCGGTTCAACCACACAGATCAAGGCATCTACTGCCCTGGCTGTTCCCCTGGAAAGGTGCTCAATGCCGGCCTCCATATCTAAAACAAGATCTTCATCAGGATTAAGCAGCAAATGGGTAACCAGAGCCCTGAGAAGGGTATTTTCCGGACAGTAACAGCCGGTCCCGCCGGCTTTTACTTTTCCCATAATGAGGAGTTTAACCCCGTAACAGGAGGCCCCAAATCTGTCGGGAATATCGTCTACCTTCGGATTTAGCTTAAAGAATGTTCCGGCATCTTTGCTCCCGGTTCGCTCCTCAATCAGGTCTTTGAGCTCTGAAACAGGGGTAATTCCTTCCGCTATATCTTTAGGGAACCCCAGGGCAGCCGCCAGATTAGCATCCGGATCAGCATCCACCGCGACTACATTATGCCCTTCATCGGCCAACAGCCGGGCTAATATAGCAGACACCGTGGTCTTGCCTACCCCGCCTTTTCCACTAATAGCGATCTTCAAGGAATACCCCCCTTCTATCAGTAGGTAGCAAGTAGTATACTCGGCACGGTCATAAATTGCACTTAATTGGATCGTTATCCGTGTCCGTTGCCCGTGTCCGTTGCTTGGTTTTGAGGTTATTCTTTTCAATGAGGCACACGAAAGCTAAAGCAAGCTATATTTCGGATTTTAGG
>JASEGY010000762.1 GCA_030019105.1 bacterium
TTTATCCTTATGTAGTAGGACAGACATCCTGCTTGTCATTCAAAATAGTGGGCGACGGATATGAGCCAATGCCAGAAGGATTTGACCCGACCAATGGCACGATTTCAAAGGCAGTGGCTACCTGCCAGGTCTGCGGGTCTGTTGTTGATGCCAAGACTACCAGAAGGCTGTTTCAGCAAGGAAAGGCCGGGCAGGTAATGGTGGCGGTAGTTTTGCATAAGCCCGGTCAGAGTGGAAAGAGGTACAGGATTGCCACAGAGAAGGATATGCAGATTTTCAGAGAGGCAGCGGAATGTTTGAAAGAGAAACGGGAAAGGTTGATGATGGAATGGGGAATGGATCCGGTGCCGGATGAGGTAATTCCTACACCTTGCCATGATGTAGATCGTCCACCAATTGTACGGCATGAAAACCTGGGGTGATCTGTTCAACTCAAGGCAGAAGCTGGCCTTGATTACCTTTTGCGAGAAGGTGAGGCAGGCTTATAAGGAAATGCAAAATGAAAAATTGTGGTGAAGAGTATGCCAAGGTGGTGGTGAGTTATTTGGGGTTGGGGGCAGACAGATTAGCTGATAAAAATTCTGTCCTGTGCCGTTTAATTTCGCAGACGGAAGCAATTGGTTTTACTTATGGAAGACAAGCTTTACCTATGCTTTGGGATTACATAGAAATGAATCCTTCTGAACATTCCAGTGGTTGGACCGGTATTCTCAATGAAATATCAGCCAATATCAACCATTTTAGTTTTTCTCAAAGCACTTCTACCACCATCACCCAATCCTCTGCCACCAATCTCTCCTATCCTGACAACTACTTTGATGCTGTCTTCACTGACCCGCCGTATTATGACAATGTGAACTATGCAGAACTATCTGATTTCTTCTATGTCTGGTTAAAAAGGACTATTGGAGATATGTATCCTGAATTGTTTTCTACTCCTCTTGTTCCCAAATCTCAGGAAGCAGTAGCAAATCCAACAAGACACGGAGGACAGGATAAGGCAAAAGAATTCTTCGAGTCCATGCTCAAAAAATCCTTCCAGGAGACATGTCGTGTCTTAAAGCCAGACGGTATTGCAGTCATAGTCTATGCCCA
>JASEGY010000763.1 GCA_030019105.1 bacterium
GGTAGGGAGACAGTTGCTGCTGATGGCCTTTCTCCAACGGATTGTAAATGCCGGCGGCACGATTGAACGAGAGATGGCCGTAGGAAACGGCCGTTGTGACCTTTTGGTGAAATTTGGTCCTGACCGTTTCATTATAGAACTCAAGTTAAGGCGAGATCAATATTCAGAAGAAGAAGGGCTGGAACAGATAGCTCGCTATCTGGATCGCATGGGGCTGGAGCATGGATACTTCATCCTTTTCGAGATAGACCCGAATATTCCGTGGGAAAAACGTATCTATCGGAAAGAAGTCGAACAAAACGGGAAAAAGGTTAGCTTAATCGGCATGTAAAAATAGGAAGTAAGAAATGGGAAATAGGAAGTATATCAAAGTACTTCCCATTTCCTAATTTTCCATTTCCCATTTTTGACTCGAATAGCCGAAACGATGAACAAGGCCTAAAAATGGATATCAGCAGCTATAACTTACAATGGCCCTATCAAAGAGAGGTTATCCAGAGATTGAAGGCCGGAGACAAGGTGTCTATCACCGGGCATGTTTATACGGCCAGAGATGCCGCCCATAAGCGGATGACAGAGAATCTGTCAGCGCTGCCTTTTCCACTGGATGGCCAAATCATATACTACTGTGGTCCCACTCCTCCCAGGCCGGACAGGCCGGTGGGAGCAGCCGGGCCAACCACGAGCAGCCGCATGGATTCATATACTCCCCAACTTCTTGAATTGGGACTCTTAGGTATGATAGGCAAGGGACCCAGGAGCCGGGAAGTAATCGAAGCTATCGTCCAATCCGGAGCGGTTTATTTAGTGGCGGTTGGTGGAGCAGGAGCTCTCCTGGGGGAACATATCAAAGGGGTCGAGATAGTGGCATACCAGGACTTAGGGTGCGAAGCCGTCCATAAATTTGAGGTGGCAGACTTTTCAGTCTATGTTGGTGTCGATTCGCAAGGGAGAACTATTTTTACCAATCAGTAGTATTTATAGTATTTAAGAAAAAGATTTCGACCTGTGCAATCAACTATTTTTAACAGGTCACTGTAAAGCTTAGTCGCCTGCGGAAGTAGAAGTGCAAGCCC
>JASEGY010000764.1 GCA_030019105.1 bacterium
ATCAAACTCCTTGACTAACTCACCAATAGAATCATAAATCTTGATCTTAACCCTGGGATTCTCTTTTAGCTCGTAATGAATTGTAGTTGATCCCGCTCCAGGGGTGAATGGGTTAGGGTAGTTACTGACATCGAATAGCATCGGATCACCTGAAGGTGTAGTAGCCTCGACCTCATCTGAGTGATCTGAATTACCCTTGGTATTGTAAGTCCTTATCCGGTAATAATAAGTAGTCGCCGGAGTAAGTCCTGAATCAGAGTAGGTTGTAACATTGGTCTCCACTGTAGCAATCTTTTCCCAGCTCCCACCTTCTACCTTCCGTTCGATCTTAAAGCCATCTTCATTATCTGAGTTATCCTGCCAAGCGAGGTCAATCCGGGTGCTGGAGATAGCTGTAGCGGTAAGATCAGTTGGAACAGCGGGAGCAGTGTCTTCAGGGATCTCTTTCCTGAATCCTCCATAAATATAGAAATCATCACTTTCAGAGACACCACCAATTGGTCGGAGTGAACCACCTTTTAAATTATAATCTGCTGAACCGGCTGTTCCACCAGCAACGTTGTTTAGGGTGCCCTGAATACAGTAGTCCTCTGATGACAACTGTGAATATGCTTTTATTGGCAGTAACACCAACAGAAATAAGACCCACCATTTAAGGCTAAGCTTATTCATGTAATGCCTCTTTTCTGTAGTTTTTGAACTGTGCCAATCCCGGCAACTTCCCAATGGCCCGCCTTTTTGGATCCTATACGCAGCAGGATGCCTATGTCCTTCATCCTACCGATATTCCGCATGATTGTTGTGCGGTGCTTGCCAAGCCGCTGAGCCATTTCGTCGTACGAAATTCCAGGATCGATCGAGATGAATGTGATGATCTGCTGTTGCAACTCGCTTAAAGATGCACTTATAGGTGCATACTCCAGCCTTAATGCATCTTTATTTTGTGTTTTGAGCGCATCCGGAGCCTTTTCGGATTCATCTGTAGGTTCATCTTGCACCTTTATGAACCTAATCGTGACCGTAAAGGTGCATGCTTGGCGATCGTCGGTAAAATCGATGGCGTCCC
>JASEGY010000765.1 GCA_030019105.1 bacterium
AATGACTACTGATATTGTCAGGCAAGGGAGGTTGGGAATAGCAGTTAATACCGACCAGGCAGTTGATAATATTAGAGTGCAAACTTACTGGCAAGTAGGCGAACGAATTGTCAGAGAAGAGTTGAAACGTAAGGATAGGGCTGACTATGGAAAGCAGATAGTAAAAAGGCTGGCTGTAGATATTGGTATTCTCGAAAGAAATATTTATTTTATGTATCAGTTTTATAAGGCGTATCCAATTTTGAACGCAGTGCGTTCAGAATTGAGTTGGACACATTACAGAATCCTAATAAGCCTTCAGTCCCAGAAAGAACGTGAATTTTATGAGATCCAAACGATCAAAAATAGCTGGTCTACCAGGGAACTTGAACATAGAGTCAAAACAAACGAGTACGCGAAAGCTAAAAGAGAAGGTAAATTAGAGGTATCTTTACCACCCCAGTTACCCTCACCTGAAGAAATATTCAAGGACACTTACGACTGGACATTCTTAGACCTGGAAAAAGACCACACAGAAAGAGAGCTTGAGGAGGGATTAATGCAACACATTGAAAAAGTCCTTTTAGAACTTGGTAAAGGCTTTGCTTTTATGGGTAGACAACAAAAAGTCTTGATCAATAATACCTGGCATAGAATAGATATACTCTTTTACAATGTCCTGCTTAAATGCTATGTAATAGTTGACATTAAAGCCAGACCTCTTCAAAGGGGAGATATTGAGCAAGTGGTTGGATATCTGACTTACTACCGGATGAATAAGATTGAAGGTGACCGTGACCCTATCGGTTTAATCATTTGCCAGGATAAAGACACTATTGATGTTAGATATGCTGCCGGCAAGAATATTGAGGATATTTTTGTGGCTGAATACTTGCCTAAGTTGCCATCAGAACAAGAACTAAAGAGAAAGTTAGAAGAAAAGTAGTAGATACCTTGTTACCTTTTAGATTTCTTCTTGTGTCACTCTTTGGGATTTATGGTAGGATACGAGGGGACGTAGGTAAAAAACGTGTGCGCCGAGCAAAGCTCCTTAGCTCTTGCCAGTGAGAGTCTGGC
>JASEGY010000766.1 GCA_030019105.1 bacterium
CATAATACCCTTCATATTTGTCTAACTCATTCTTTATGTACCATTGATATGGTATAGCGGCAAAGAGTCTGAAAAATGTGTCTTGTAAAGAATCAAACTCCATTCTCTCTATTGATTCATATATCTCTATCTTCGCACGCTGATTCATCTCAGCATCAAAGACAAAATAGCTGGTAATATACTTATTTAGACTTCTTTTTACTTCAAGATTGGGATAAGAAAGTGTATAGTAAATATCCCCACCAATGTTCTTTTTATCCTTAATTGTAAGATACCCTGTCTGAAACAGCAATGCCGCCGGTTCTATAAAATCTACGTCAAATGCCCCTATCAATTCCTCCCCTGCTTTTATCTCCTCAAACTCGGGTATGTAATACCTCCTCTCCTTTAATATCTTTAATAAAAATACCGGACTGCCTGTCTCAAACCAGTAATTCCTAAACTCCTTGTTGGCGCTACCCAAAAATAATAAAATGTCAAATGGATTATATACACTTTCCCCCAGCCATGAGTATCCGTTGTACCACAACCTCACCTTCTCTAAATTCACATCCACCAGGTATTCCTTAAATACCGTTTCTAAATCATTCTGAGTGTAGCCGCAGATTGTTGCAAATTGCTCATCTAATGTTATATCCCAAAGGTTATTCAAGCCAGAAAATAATGAGACCTTAGAAAATTTAGATACCCCTGTCAGCATTACAAATTTGATATAGGCATCAGTTGACTTAAGAACAGAATATAAATTCTTCAGTTCTTCCCGCATCTGTCGGGCAATTTCCGGAGTTTCTATGTTGTCTAAAATTGGTTTATCATACTCATCTATAAGAACAACTACTTTTTGATTATATTTTTCTGCTGATTTTGTTATAACTTCTCTAAAACGACCTGAAATTGTTTCAAATTCACATGTTACACCAAATTGATATTGATTAATCTTTAGTGTTTCATCTATCTTTTTCTTTAATTCTTCGCTACTTTTTGATATACCTTCACCAAAATCTATCTTTATTACCGGATATTTCTGGCTGAAATCCCATTTATCTTCT
>JASEGY010000767.1 GCA_030019105.1 bacterium
CCTGAACTTTGAACCCTTTGGCTCTTACCCTTAGATTTGAAGAGGATACAAAAAATATAAGCCGAGGGCTTGTAGATGTCAAGTTGTACTGATTTGTGCGCCTAACGAGCCGCGAGATAAGCTGCACCCCGACTTGAGGCAGAGGCTCGCTTGCTCGCTTAAGTATCGATAAATACGGATGTTACCGTGTTGCGACGCTCGTCGTGTTTGAGTTACTCAACGCTTCCACACCTTGAAACGGTTTCATCTGGAATCGCCTACTAATCAAAACGGTGTTATATCTTTTCTTTGCCATTTCAAAATGTCAATCTGATTTTAAATGACAAATTTTTCAATGAATGTCTCTGCCTTGATCACTCTGACTTTCGGAAACCTGACATTTTTCAAGATATTGTAATGTTTGTCATTTGTAATCAGGAAGTCGGCGCTGCCGCAAACCGCACAGTCAACGAATTTCTGATCATCCTCGTCGGCAAAGGGAAGTTGAAAATTGAAAGTCGGACTGACGAAGACCACATTTTCGGAAGTCAGAACAAAAAGCCAGAACTGTTCCAGAAGTTTCCTCGGAAAGACTCTCTGCAAAATTTCCTCATATTCAAGCAGAACAGATGTTGATACCAGCAATCTGTATTTTCCCGAATATATGCCTCTGAGAATCGGATAATAGTAACTTTTCGGGCTGAAGCTGGAAAAAAATATGTTTGTGTCAATAACGAGTCTCACTTTTTCTTTTCATCCCTGTGTCTTTCGACAATTTCAAAAAAATCCTCTTCGCTCCATCTGTTTTTCTCAAAAGTTTCGGCAATCCCTTCTGACAGATTTTCAAAGGCAGCCTGGTTTATCAGTTTTTTTATGTCAATCAGATATGTTCTGGTTTTTAATTCATGAACCATCTGAATAGTGTTTATCTCATCTTTCTCAAAACCGATTTCTCCGAGCTTGTTGCAAATTTCAGGTGTGATTGTCTGAAGCATCTGGTTTTCCTTTCTTAAAATCAGAACGGTGTTGTGTGGACTGCTTCTGCGTAGGATGTTATCCTGACGGAGCTT
>JASEGY010000768.1 GCA_030019105.1 bacterium
CTTCTCCTTCCTGGTGATACCCTGACACTGTCGTGGAGTCACATCTGGCCACATCGGTCGGTATATCATAAACCCTGATTGTCCTTTCATAGGGTGAATGGCAGTTCCCTGATGAAGCGGCCTTGTTTTTCGCTGGTCGGGCTGGAGAGAATATTGGTTTTGCGCTGGAGGGTCAGTTAGCTGATGGTGAGGGGCCTACCTTTGCCAGCTTCAAGGCACCCATTAGATTATATACCAAGGATAGCACCGATGTGAGCTTTATTCCCTTTATGACAGATGCGCTGGGGGCAAGTTTTGGCTTTGAGCTTTCAAGTACCGGTGCAGTCAGGCATCTTAGACCCTGGGAGGCAAGAAAGGCTATTTCAGCCCAGCAGTATATTGGCCTTGACGGAGAGGCTGAAGGGTTTGCCGTAGTATTGGCTAATAATCAGTTCTTTATCAACGCCAGTCTCTGGGCACCTGTCCATGGCCATGTAGATATAGGGCTTAATCTGTCAAAGTATCTTCGGGCAGCAGTAACCCCTTCCGATGAACTACGAAACATATAGTGGTAAGGCCAATAGCGTGGATGGAAAAAATACTTCACAAATAACCGTGATGCTCTTCTCAGCATTTTAGAGAAGAATGATTATCAACCAGTAGTAAGGGAGTGGTAAACTATGAGATGTTAGTGGCAGACATGGGGTTTTAGTCAGGAAGACAGAAAGGGGAAGGGATGAGTTAAAATCTCATCTCTTCTCCCTTATCTCTCATCCCTATTCTGGCCGGCCACAGGAGTTCATCGTATCTTCTCAATATCCGGGGAAAACAGAGGTATCTAATAGCACACGGATACCACGGATAATACGGATTTACACGGATAAAAGAATCTCAGCGAAAATCCGTTAAATTCGTATCATCCGTGTGCTATTTGCGTCTAAAATGGAGATTCTTAAATCAGAGTTTAAGGGACCGTTTTGGAAATGGGACTTAGTTGAGACCGTTTTCCAGACCTCGTGCTTTGCCCTCGCCAAATCGACAATAAGCCTTTTGGCCACAGG
>JASEGY010000769.1 GCA_030019105.1 bacterium
TGCTTGGTTATCAAACCCATTTTCTTTTTAATCCTGCAAATCTGCGTTGATCTGCGTCCTAAACCTTCGCCGCCGAAAGAAGCCCCCCTTTTCTCAACACCTCAGCCAGTCTTGGCTCTTCCAGCGCATACTGCTTAATCGCCTTTTCTAACCGCGCCTCTTTTTCCTCAATCGCTTCATTTCTTTTCTCAAGCTCTTCATTCTTCTTTACCACCGGAGCTAACTAAAGCCATCCTTCTATCCCATAAAACAAAACCGACGACTACAAACATCCCGGCAAACAATATCCCGCCTCTCCACCTCACATCACTTCTTACATCATCTATTTGCCTCTGCAAATTCTTGTTTCCATCATCTATCTGTCTCTGTAAATTATTATTTACAGCAACTATCTGCCCCTGTAAATTATCTATCTGTATCTGTAAGTTAGCGAATCCCTTTTCAACTATTGTCTCCAATCTCGCCAGCCGCTCGATTATCTCTTCATCTCTGACTGCGGCTTCCGCCGTTGATGTCCACCCCGCAAGAGGCAAGAAGCAAACGACAAGAGCCAACAGGCAATAAGCAGTAATAGATTTCACCACTATTCATCATCTCCCCTCCGCAACAAACTTACGCCGCTATCTTCTCCAACAAATTCATTGCATCTTCATGTCTTTCTCCCGCCCGCCTATCCAGTCGGGCAAGCAACTGTCTTGTCTCTTTCCTTTCCTCTCTTGCCTCTTTCCTTGCCTCTTCTCCCTGCATCTTCATCTCTTGAAGTAACTTTTCCGTTCCTTTTCGCCCTTCTTCTGCCCGGGCATCCATCTGCGCAAACAACTCTTTTGTCTCTTGCTGCATCCGTTGAAGTATCTCTCCCGTCTCTCTCTTCATTTCCTGAATCATCTCTTTTGTTTCTCTCGCCCCCTCCTTGATATGTTTACCATTAAAATATGCCGCGACCGCTAAACCGGTCGCAATAAAGGTAGCCCAAATAGCTGCCTGGCCTAAAAGACCAAGAACTGTTTCCACTCATTCCTCCTCAAGCTCCACCCTCAA
>JASEGY010000076.1 GCA_030019105.1 bacterium
ACTACAAACAGTTATCTACATACCCGCAAGCTTCACACTAAAGTGAACCATCCCGAAATTAGAAATTGGTGAAAAAGATGAAGCGAGTGGCGATGATCATCGTTTCGGTCAAGCACTATTGGCCCAAACGATGGACAAGGCCGAACGGTTACTCCGGCGGTTACCAGACTACCAGGCACCAGACTACCAATCACCAAAAACAAGTTGTCGGGGTGACTTTTGCGGTATTGCCTAATTTCTAATTTCTAATTTCAGCGTTCCGTGAACGGTTTAATTATACCTTTGACAGACAGATATGTCAAGAAAAAAGCTGTCACGCAAACCTAACTCGAAACAAAAAAACAGCCACCACCCTTTTCAATAAAAAAAGAGTGGTGGCTACATAAAGACCCTCCTAAGGTCTCTATTACCTTAATCGAAGTTTGAAGTTTGAAGTTAAGAATAAGACGCTGCGTATCCTCTTCAAATTTAATGGGTATCTGTTGTAAGTTGTAGGTTGTAGGTTGTAGGTTGTAGATTGTAGGTTGTAGGTTCGCTGGTGTGACGGTCAACTTACAACTTACAACCTACAACCAGGTATACCAATAGATTTGAAGAGGATACGACGCTGCTTTTCTTGAAACTCGAAACCCGAAACTCGAAACTTACTTTGGGCCGGATGGACCGCCAGCAAGGACCCATCCGGCCTTATCTTAACTTCTACTTGATTCCTGCTCCTTCGTTAACTAATTTCCGGAAACCGGGTTTCTTGAAAGAAACCCGGTTTCCAATCTCTTCCTCGCGTCTTACTTCCTTATTTCAATACAATCATCTTTCTGGTAGTCTCGAAGGAACCGGCCTTAAGCTGGTAGAAGTAGATACCGCTTGATACTTCCTGTCCATTGCTGTCCTTCCCATCCCAGTAAGCAGCCCTGTCCTTCGAGGTATAACCGCCGGCAGGCAGCACACCCAGATCAAAGCTTCGCACTAACCGGCCTGAAAGGTCAAAGATGTTGATGGCTACCTCGACCTCATGGCTCAGGCTGAAGGGTAGGAAGGTCTCAGGATTTAACGGGTTCGGATAGTTCTGGCCTAAAGCTGTCTTGGCGGGAATAAAGGACTGCATCCCACGGCTGATATAATCAGCCAGGACTTGCTTAAGCTCGCTGTTGCCGTCTCCCAGGGCTTCATACATCGCCCGGAAGGCCTCCAGATAAGCAGAGTAATCTATTGCTTCCCCGCCGGTTACAACCGGAGCAGCGCTGACCACGGTATGGCTCCGGTGCCAATTAAGACCAACCGCCAGGACGTCTTTGGCATCAACTACGCCGTCTCCATTAGCATCGGCATAAGTAGCCGCTGTTGTTGACCAGCCGAGCATTGACTGACCAACCCACTGTGTGGTAGCGCTTGGTCTCGGAGCGCCTGTCACCTTCCAATACATGCCGATCGGCAGGATGTCCTTTGCATCCACATAAGCATCATTGTTGGTATCTCCAGGCCAGATGACTAAGTTGTAGATATTGCCGGCAATGACCTTGATTTGGGCATCAGTCATCTTCACGCCCACAACCTCCTTCGCGCTGTTTCTGACCTCTACATCAGAGAAGCTGAAGTCAATCATGTCACCTGCCTTGCAGTCAGGCTCTTCAGCCAGCTTGAAGGTTATCTTAACTAAGGCCTTGCCGTCATCATATCCTGTCACCCCTGTGCCGTGTATCCCTTGCTTGCGGCTGATACCTATCTCGATCTTGCCGGCCCCCTCGTCCACTTTGGCCACATTTTCATGATTCTCAATCAAGACCAGCTTTTGCGGATCAGGATCCAGGAACTTGCCCGGCGCAGCAGACACGTAGTCTAAGATGTCGGAGCGGGTGAAGTTCAGGGTGAAGGCCACACCGTAAATATCTTTGGCCTTGTGGAAATCGTCTCCGACATAGACATTAAGCTCAAAGGTCTCACCCGGCCGTTTTTCATAAACCTCCTGACCGAATCTAAGCTTAACCTGTGTGGTAGAATTGACTACGTGAATAGTAACCGCATCCGGATTAGAGGTCTTGCCGGTAGAATCAACTATCACCAACTGGAAGGTATAATCACCGGCATAGTTAGGCACAAAGGTCGGATGCTCCACCTGGTGAAGGACAACCGTCTCCGGCCCGGCTGTCTGGGTCCAGACGTAGGCCAGGACATCGTTCTCGTCTAAGTCATAGCTCTTGGAGCCGTCCAGGATAACCGTAATGTTAGACTCTACGGTCATATCGTGTCCGGCATCGGCCACAGGTGTATGACCCTCTTTACTCCAGGGCTTGTAGTCAACATAGTCGCTTACCCTGTCTCCCAGACCATTGAGGTTGTAGTAAGGTCTTGTCTTGGACTTGTCAGCCGGACCGGTGGCATCTCCCCACCAATTATACTTAGCATTGATCAGGATGCTTTCATCCGTGTTGTAAACACCGCCGTCGGCATTATTCAGGAACTCATTCATATCTTCTTCACTGCCGCCGATGAGAGGATTGGAACCGGTGCTGGTGTAAATGCCGTACTGGGTGTTTTTTGAGAAGACTGATTGGGTAATGCTGGGTGAAGCGCCCAGGGTGCATTTTACCCCAATCCCGTTCTGGACTATACTGGCCCGCTTGATAGTAGGCGCATTGGCCGCGCAGTCAACACCGACCGCCGCGTACTTAATCACTACTTCCTCCAACTCACCGCTGGTGGTGGCGTCGTTAAAGGCGATTCCACCCCAGTCACCGATAGCAGCTTTCATATAATCCTCATCAACGTTGGTGTCTCCGCCATAGTTATCATCCCGGTAAGAGGTGAAGATGATCCGTCCCTCGCCGATAGTGCCGGCCGCCTTGATCTTACTGCTGCCATTGATGTAAATGTTACCCCTTACCTTGATGGTAATACCCGGGTCAATAGACCAGAAGGCACCGTTCGTTACAGTCAGTCCGTCGGGGATATAGAAGGGAGCGTCGGTTTCATGCCAGGTAACGGACGGTGTCTCCTGGATAGTTGGTGCCAAAGCCGGGCCGGCTCCAACCGCTGCAGTTCCCACCGGCGTAGTAATATCTCCACAGACCTTGATGGCATTGTACCAGTTGCCGAAGATCTCGTTGTCTGTAATCAAGTAGGCATTGTTGGCTGTAATGCCTATGGCGTAGTTGCGGTTGTAGTTAATCAGGTTGTGCCTGATAATAGGCTCTGCCTCTTCCCAACAGAAGGTCGCAATGGTCCCGGCAATGTGGCCGGTCGCATCCTCGGTATAGGTAGAATCATCATCCGGAGAGTAGGAATCATTCTCAGTCAGATGGTTCCACTCGATCAGGGGATCGGAATTCTCTCTCACCGCAATAGCCCGGTAGGCATTGTAAGCGATCTTGTTGCTGGTAATGGTCGGTGAGGCACTGTGCAGCTCAACCGCATCCTCAGAGTAGAGGATGATCGACCGGTTGATGATGGAATCATCTAAGGATGAATTCCGGAAGACTATCCCCTGCCAATCGCCGTCATCGGCTATCCTTGCCTCGGATTGCCCGTCGCAGTTGGTGTTTCCGCCATAGTTGTCGTCAAAGTAAGAGGTGAAGACGATGAAGTTCTTAGTCCAGCCATCCGGCACGATGCTCCGATTAAACGGCGGGCAGCAGGCCTTGCCGGGCTCGATGATCTCAAAGGCATGCAGATTGCCTCCCGGATCACCGTCAGCAATCAGCTTGCCTCTGATCTCCAGGCCGGCGCCTTCAGACTTGGGTTTGGTCTCGTCAAACTTAACTACTACGCCCGGTTTGACGGTCAGGGTAACGCCTTCCTCTACGATAACCCGCTGCACAAAGTAGGGCACTAAGTCATCATAGTTCCAGCTTGTGCCTTTTACCGCGTAGTTGGCATACCAGACCGTATCCGTGCAGTGATTAGTCGCATCGATCCAGATGGCATTATGGCCGTTGCCCTTGATCAGGTTCTTGTTGATAACGTAACCACCGACACAGTTCCCCAGTCTGTTCTGTCCCTTGATGACGGCCCAGCCTTCATTATTTTGGATTATGTTGTCGGTAATGGTTTCAGAACCAGTACAGGTAGAGTAGATACCGCCACCGACTCCGTCCACGTCAGTTGGCCGTAAGCCATTGTCGTGTATATCACAGTTAGTTACCACTAAGTCGGTGTGGTTACCCACGTAGTAGTTACCCTCATTGAGGATACCCCAACGGCCGTTTCGAGCAAATTCGCAGTTGTCAATGGTAATAGTGCCGTCATCTATCTTGAAGTCGGCCCCATCCAACTGGTTGTCAGTGAATTCCGAATTAGTCAGGGTCGGATTCATCGCCTTCGTCGGATCATTGGTCATTCTGGCTGTCTTCGGACCACTGTAGAGTATACCGTAAGCCCTGGAGTTGGTGCTGGTGATGTGGTCGATAACCACATTAGTCCCATAGACCTCGATGTTGCCCCGGTGATATTCACCCAGGCCGTCTTCATACCAGCCGCCGTAGCTGATATCCGCATAGCTTATCTTCGAATTTTGAGAGGTCTCTTCAAACTTGATCCGCCCCCAATCACCGGCCTTCGGGTAATAGACCTGGCCGTCCGGTCTGGTCCAGGTGCTGAAGGTAATGCGCATCTCCGGAATGGTACCCTCCGAAGACGGCGCCCGGCCGGCGGCCACTAAGGTCCCCTGGATGATCAGCTCAGGCGGCTGATTACCATCAGTCAGGGTGGAGAAAGGCCTGAAGAGGACTTCTACGCCCGGCTGCACAGTCAGGGTTACCCCGGGCTGGACCTGAACCAGGTCCTCAATAATGTAAGGCGAATTGGATAGATTCCAGACAATGTCCTCTTGATAGATGCGGTCATCATAAGGCGGCACATTGTCCAGGATACGGTTGACAAAGGTGGCTGATTTCTTGAGCGACCAGGCGCCGGTGAAGGCAGACCGGTTGCCGCCGCAGTCAACAGCCGCGACCCTCCAGTAGTAGATTTCACCCATGATCATGGCATATTCATTGGGCAGGATGTATTTTACCGTGGACTTGCCTTGATCTTTAACCTTCACGTCAACCTCAGGTGAGGAGAAGTCGGAATCACGGTCCATCTGGAAGATATAGTGAGTCGCATAGTGAGTCGTCTTCCCATCCAGGGCGGTCGTCCACTCAAAGGTGGGAGTCGATTCAGTCACCGGACTGGGAGTTTTATCATTGACCACCTGACTTACCTTGGCCGGGCGAATCAGGGTCGGCACGGCCGGCGGCTGGAGGTCAACCTCAAATTTGTTCGGTGTGCTCCAGTTAGTGGAATTCGTAGCCTGATCAAAGGCCTTGACCCGCCAGTAATAGGTGCCTTCCGGGAAGGCGTTCAAGCCGGCCAGCTTGCCGTCAAACCGGCCGCCGAACTGACCATTGTATGCCTTGTAATCGGCTTCGGTGATGTTAAACCGGCCGTCACCATCCTGGTCAATCGGCCAGCGGGTGTTGGCAATATTCTGAATGCTGGGAACGCCGTTAGTCCTGAACTCCATCAACGGCTCAAAGGGCAGCTCGCTGATGTTTATCTCTAACGGATCAGAGAACTTGATATCGTCACTTACCTGCAAGGTATAAACGATCGGGGCGGAAGGATCACCAATCGGATCCCAGTCAAAGATGGGGGTGGCATCATTGATGCATTGATCAGCCGCCGGGGTGACTAATCTCACTGACTTGCAGCTTACAAAACAATCAGTGATCCGGGTATCGATGTGAATCTCCCAGACATCGGTTGACCAGCCGGTTTTGCAGCAGCGGTTGCCGGCTTCATCCTTACCGCCGATCCGCCAGTAGTAGGTTCCGTCTCTCAAGGCTATGGTAGGCACATAGCTGGAGACATTTACCCACTCATCTATCTCCGGTGAGGCAAAATCGACGTTGTTGTCAACCTGAATCTGATAGGTAAGTTTATCTATGCTTGGCCCCGTGCCTTCATCACCATAGGCTGATCCCTCATCCGACCAATCAAAGAAGGGGGTGGGATCATTGGTATATGTCCCGTTATCCGGCGAGACTAAGGTCGGACAGGAACCCATCTGCGGATCGATCCTGATGGCCCGAATCTCTGACCAGGTGGATTCATTCTCCGCACAGTCAATGGCCGTTACCCTCCAGTAGAAGGTCTTGCCGGCGCCAATACCAGGCAGGATAGTCGGCGTGAAGGTCATCCGGCCGTCTAAGGTCTGGAACATCTCCGGATGATACACATCGTAGGGATCCCTCGGATCATTGGAGTATTCGACGGTCTGGGTAAAGACATCTCCCGTGTGATCGCCGCTCAGGCTGCCGGCCACCTCGATCTGGATGAGGTAGTAGATCTCACTGCAGTAGTCTGAATTAATGAAGTTGCCTGACAACTCAGAGGCATGGTAGGACTTGGAGTCAACCACCTGATTCCAGGTCATAGTCGGCGTAATATCATTGGTGATGTGCCAATCCGCCGGCGAAACCAGATTAGGGGCGTCCGGGGCCGTGGTGTCAATGGTGAATCTCCGGTATGGACTCGTATGACTCCAGTCAGAGATATTACCGGCGCAGTCCATGGCCCGCACCCGCCAGTAATAGGTTCCTTCCGGCATGGCCGGGGTAACCGTGTATTGACTGCCGTGGATATAGCCGGTAGTACCGGCGCCTAACGGGTCCTGCCCGCCCACCAATTGAGACTCAAAGTCATTGATGTCCAGGATAGGTGAGGAGAAATCACCGTCATCATCGATCTGGAGCTGATACCTGAGGTCGTAAGGTTCCGGTTCATCCCAGTCTAAGGTCGGGCTGTCGTCATTAAAGATAATGGCGTCATCCGGTGAGGAATAGTTCGGCATATCCGGCGGAGTCAGGTCAACGGTGAAGACCATCATATTAGCGCCATTACTCAGGTTGCCGGCATCACTAACGGCAATGACCCGCCAGTAATAGTGTCCCTCAGTCAGGGTATAAGCCGGCGGCAGGGTGTACTGGGACTGGGTCAGGCCGGAGACGGAGATATCCGGGTCAATGAAATCCGGGTCTCCGGCATCCTTGCCTTTGGTCAGTTCGAAGATATAACTTATGGTTCGCTGCTGGGTATCAGTGTCTTCCCAGTAGAAGGTCGGCCTGGTCCGGCTGAAGGCCCGGCTGAGCGCTCCGCCGGTGCCTCCAAAGACACTGGGGGAAATGTCCGGCTCAACCTTGTAACCCTCATCCCGGTAGCTGACACAGCCAAAAGGTGCTAAGAGGGTTGGATCGGCTGGGGCCGCCATCTCAGGATTAAAGCTCCAGACCTGGCTGGCGCACTGATTGCCGGCCTTGTCATAAGCGGTTACCCGCCAGTAATAGATTACCCTGTTATCCAGGGCCTCTGCGTCCTTCGTCTGATATTGGGAGACCGGTGGTGTCCCGGTGTTCCAGTAGTTAATATCAAGAGTTAAGGGAGTAGCCGGCGAACTATCAACCTCGATATGGTAGCTGATAATATTGGGATCGATTACATCGGCCCAGTCAAACAGCGGGGTTGTATCGGATATGGCGATCCCGTTGGACGGAGAAAGCAACTCCGGTGTACATGGCGGTATGGTATCGATGACAAAGACCTGGGTCTTCCACGGTGAGTAGTTACCGGCACAATCCCTGGCCCTCACTCGCCACATATAATTGCCGTCTGCCAGGGCCGCGGTATAGGTCGGCTGGGTTAATTCAGTCACATCAACCACCGCTGAGTTCCAGCCTAATTCCATAGGAGCAATCTGGAGGTCATAGCGAAGCTCGGTGCCGTGGCTGATCACCCAGGCGTAGGTCTCAGGCGGATTTCCATCTGAAGTAGAACTGAGGTAGGTAGCCGCGGTAGCGCTCCAATCCACCCATCGAGTTTGAGAGTGAGTATCTCCTTCATCCCAAATAAAGGTTGGGGTGGGGTCGGTCCAATAAGCCCCATTTACTGGGGTGTCAGAGAGAGTCTGCGGTGTGGTCGGAGCCCTTGTATCTACGATGAAGGCAAAGGAGTCAGACCAGGTATTACCGGCATCGTCGGTTACCCGCAGTTCCCACCAATAGAAATCTCCATCGGTATCCGAATCTTGCAGACAGACAGTGGTGATAAAGCTATGCTTGGTTCCGACATCGACCCAACCATTAGTACTGCCAGGAAGATTAACAGGATTTCCGGCATAGACGCCAGCATTTCTCCGGATGATTCGAACGTCATAAGTCACCGCCGGCGGCTCATCCAGACCGTTTGGACTCACCCCGTAAGGCGGCAGATCAACCCACTCTAAGGTAGGGGTGCAGTCATTGATATGGAACTGTCGGCTGCAGAATTCGGCCTTTGCGCCGGGATAGATCAGCCTGGCCTTGGGAGCGGTAGTATCTACGGTGAAGTAGCAGACCTCACTCCAGTTGCCGACCACCCAATTACAGGTAGGATCGTGAGCCCTTACCCGCCAGAACCAGATGCCGTCCGGTAAGGTAGCGCCGGCAGGCCAGGGAGTTGTGCGGTCGGAAAGATAGACATTTGTAGCACTGCCAAACGTAAAGTTGCTAACGGCAGTACCGGCAGCAGTTCGGATCCAGAGGTCATACTCCACATCCTCAGAATCAGCGATAGAGAAGGAGCCGTCATGATCGATCTGGATCTCATACCACAGATCGCTGGGTTGACTACCGGAAGGATCTGAGACATCCGTCCAGGTGAAGGTAGGTGTATTATCAGTTGTTCGGTCTCCTCCATTGGTGCCGTCTGTTTGGCAATTACCCGGCTGCTGAAGGATAGGCGCCTCAGGCGGGACACAGTCTTCCAGGTCTACGATGGCCCGCCACTTGACACTCCAGTTAGTGGAGTCTGACCAGGAATTAGCGTTGACGGACATAATCCGCCACCAATAGGTTCCCTCGGGCAGACGACCGGCGTTGAGGGCACTAAAGACATTGGCGTTGAGAACATCGTAAACTAAGAGCGGATAAGTGTCCCCAATGGTAAAGCACGTCCTGTTGCCGGGTATGCGGGCCTGAATGAGGAGATTGGCGGTATTTATTGCCGCCGTATCTACACCCCAGCCCTCTCGCTCATTCTGGTCCTCGAAATTATCATTATTAAACCAGCCAAACTGGAAGATGTAGCTGTCACCCTGGTCACTTCCACCCGTGTTGGCAGTACCTCCCGCGATGGCGTTAAGCACACCCTCATAAGGAATCCCTACCCTGGCATCCCAGCAGAAGGTAGGCTGAGGTGAATTGGTCGTGATCCCATCGGTGAGAGACCTTAAGTCCACCGGCCGGATAGTGAATGACCAGGTAGTGCTCCAGTTGGTGTAAGGCTTTAAATTAGTACCATCATACTGGTAACCCATAACCCTCCAGTAGTAGGTTCCATTCTTGAGATTAAAGGAGTCGGTATCAATGGCATAGAGTCCAGTTGTTGGATTAAGGCCCCGGAGGGCCTGGCTGTCTGCCGTGTTGACTATCTTCGGCCAGCTTTCCAGACTACCGTCCGGATTAAACTCGGCTCGCTGGACAAAGCCCGGGTCTTTATCTACCCAGATGGCCCAACTATCAACCACATCGGTATCGCCGGTAATGTTTTCGTTTGCTCCAAAGACCAGGTCCGGAGTGGCGCTGTAAACATCAAATCCATTTAAAGGATACTGGAGGCTGGGCGGCACAATATCAAACCAGCCCAGGTTGCTCTTGGTGTCCTCATCTACAATGACCCGCCAGTAATACCTGGTGATTTCACCTTCCGGCACACAGTCCAGGGCCAGGGTGTCAGGGATATTAAAGGAATACGTCCCCAAGCCTCCGAACCCAGGACCACTTAAACCATATTGGCCTGCACCATCGAAACGGAGATTGACTTCAAACTCTAAGGGATAGAGAAAGTCATTCCGCTCATCGACCTGGACAATAAACTGGGCGGCTGTATCCGGCCCATTCCAGTACCAGGTCAACCTTGGAGTAGCATCCCAGGTATCAATCGCATTAATGGGACTGGTTACCGACAGGGCATACCCCGTGCCCACCATAGCTGTTCCTAACACAGCCAGGGTGGCTAATACTACCATTACCATTTTGAAGACATTCAGCTTCTTCATTTGTAAAACCTCCCTGTAATTAAGATTTATGTAACCGTTCAGCCACTTAAATAGCGGCAGCAAGAGCAGCAACAGTAGTAGGTTAAAGTTGCTCGGCAAACTTCAATCGCAATCTTTGACTGCTACTGCCACTGCCACTGCCACTTGTGATGGCCTGAACGCTTACAGATTTGTTTCCCCTCCCGGAAAGAAATCTATATAAACTACCTTCAGGCTCAAAGAGAATGCGCGTATCTTCTCTCCTCCTCTTCAAGTAGCTTCAATAAATGAAATGGTTTATCTATCCAAAAAAGACTTGATCATCAAATATGAGATCGTTTCTTCTTCTTAAGGATAGACATTTTCAAGGATACTCATTCTCTATTGGCTAAGTTTCGCACCACCATCCTTAATCAATTATCAATTAACAATTGTTAATTGATAATTGAATTGATAATTGTTAGGGGGTAGGGAGTAGAGAAACGAACGGGATAGGTCTAATTGCCGCATATCTACCGAAGTCTCCCTGCTCCCTATCGTTAGTTTCAAGTTTGAAGTTTCAGGTTTAAAGTTTAAGAAAGAGGCAATTATTCTCTACTTTAAACTCGAAACTCGGAACTAACAAAAAAAGACCTATCACCCAGGCAAGAAATGCCCTGATAAGAGGTCTTTTGCGCCGTCTCATTAAACTTGCAGCACAGAAATTTTCTTCTGCAAGTAAAGAAGGGGTCCCTTCCTTCTTCCTTACGGAACTGTGCTAAAGTTTCTTTCGGTTGCTTTCTTTTTCAAAAGAAAGCAACTAACTTCGGGCAACCATCCCTGGTGATTTAGTATGATATGATATTACTGTATTTAAAGCTGTTTTTTTGCTTGGTTGAGTTAGTGTTTTGTAAAAGGAACTGGATTTTAGGCTCTGTTTGGCTCTATTTGATTTTAAAATAAGTTACTTTCTCATGCTTAAGTAATTCTCTGCTAAATTGGTGATTTGACAATCTGAGAAACCAGGTTTTTTTCAAAAAACCTGGTTTCTGAAACTGGTAAACAACTTTCGCTAAGGTGTAATAGTGACTTATCAATTATTAATTGATAATTGGTAACCGTTCACAGGTTCCCGGTTCAACGTTCAGGGGTTGTTGCGTCTTTCGGCCTTGTTCATCGTTTCGGCCATTGGATCAATTTTGTAGTGGTCGAGCTTGCTCGACA
>JASEGY010000770.1 GCA_030019105.1 bacterium
TATGATGTGAATGAAAACCCAACAGGCACGTTTGATGCCACCAATTATGCCCTGGGTGCTTCCCTGGCCAGGAAAATGATGAGTAATCTTTCCTGTGGGGTAAGCTTGAAAATGATTAATCAGAAGATCAAGGATGATGCGGCCAATTTAGGCTTTGCCCTCGATCTGGAAGGATTATATCAGACTAATATACCAGGGCTTTCCCTGGGCTTTGCCCTTCAAAATCTGGGTAATAAGGTAAAATTTCACCAGGAAGAGGATGATCTTCCTCTGAGCTTTCGGATAGGGGGAGCCTATAATCAGGGGGCATTGACCCTGGTTTCTGATATGATTAAGGTTAAAGATAGTGCCGTCTCTTTAGGATTAGGGGGAGAATATCGGTTTAGAGAGATGGTTGCTGTGCGAGGTGGTTATCACTTAGGGGAGGGAACAGACGGGACCGGATTGACTTTTGGCCTTGGGGCTAATATGAGCCAGGAGACTTACCAATTTCAATTTGATTATGCCTATATCCCTTACGATGATCTGGATGATGTTCATCGCTTTTCAGCCAGGGTAAGATTCTAAAAAATATTTCGCAAAGACGCAAAGTCGCAAAGAAATGAAATTAGTCAATAAAAAAGGGTTTGAGCCAAAACTGTGGAGGTATAATCAACCGTAGAGAGTGCCCAATTATATCAGGGGGAGTATCCTGTTTCGCAGAAACCAGGGATAATAAGAGAAAGACGACCTCTTTCTTATCCTTATTGGGAAAGAGGGTCGAATTTATCCGAAGGTCTTCTTTAGAGAAAAGGAGGTGAGGAAAAAGCAAACCCTCTCTTGTCCCTTATAGAAAGAGGGTTGAATTTATCAGAAGACGTTCTACAAAAGAAGGGGGGGATGAAAAACAATAATATCCGATAAGTACAGACCTCGTGCTTTCATATCTGGAATGAGGGCAATTTCTGGACAGTCTTGATTGACAACAAGCAAGTATAGTATACAGATTGATAATAAAGTAGCCTGATGATTAGAGGTTGACGGATATGACTGTCC
>JASEGY010000771.1 GCA_030019105.1 bacterium
CGCAATCTGCAATCCAAAATTGGTTTGGTTGCGGCCAGAGGCCGCGCTAAGAAGGAGGAGATAAATGCTAATTATCAGGGATTTGTATGTGGAAGTCTCAGGCAAAGAGATTTTGAAAGGGGTAAATTTAGAGATTAATGAGGGGGAGACCCTTATCCTTTTTGGGGCCAATGGAAGCGGCAAGACCTCCTTGCTTCTTACCGTGATGGGTTTCTCCAACTACAAGATCACCCAGGGGGAAATCGTCTATAAGGGACGAGTCATCAATGACTTGCCTATTAACAAGCGGGCCAGGATGGGCATTGGTATTTCCCTGCAGCGTCCGCCTGTGGTCAGGGGGGTAAAGACACGGCAAATGGTTGATATTGCCTCTGAAGGTTCGGCTGATCCCGAAGACTTAGCCGCCCGCCTTCACCTGACAGATTTCCTTGACCGGGATATAAACCTGGGTTTTTCGGGTGGAGAGATGAAACGATCCGAGCTTCTTCAACTTATAGCTCAATCTCCGAGCCTGGTCTTGCTGGACGAACCGGAAAGCGGCGTAGATTTAGAAAATATGGACCTGGTAGGCGAAGTTATCAATAAACTTTTAGAGAAACACCTTCACCGCCAACGAAAGAGATCAGGCTTGATCATCACGCATACCGGTTATATCCTTAATTATCTGGAGGCTGACAGGGGCTGTGTCCTCCTGAATGGCCGAATCGGCTGCCTGGGAAATCCACGGGAGATATTAGAAGATATCAGACAGCGGGGATATAAAGAGTGCGTGGTTTGTAATAGATAAATTGATTGCGGATTGCGGATTGCGGATTTCGGATTAAAGCAAGCCAGTATCTTCTCAATATTTCAACCTGTACGGTTAGCTTTATTCAATAACCACAAGGGTTAATAGAACACGGATAACACGGATTGTACGGATCAACACGGATAAAGAATCAGTGTAAATCCGTTGAATCCGTGTCATCCGTGTGCTATTTATACTCAGCACGGTCATAAATAGTGATTTTGAATAGGTTGTAAGTTGTAGGT
>JASEGY010000772.1 GCA_030019105.1 bacterium
AAAATTAGGTGCACAATTTATTTTGAGAAAAAAGGGCATTTGTTATGATGTCTGTAAATAGTAAATTATCTGGAGGTAAAGATGCTTTCTGTAAATCCATTTAAGTTTGGCAAAGTAGTCACAGGAGAATATTTCACTGACCGCGAAGAAGAGATAAAAACCCTATCTTTAGACCTTAAAAGTGGCCAAAATGTAATACTTTATTCTCCAAGACGCTATGGCAAGACATCGCTTATCTTGAAGCTTATAAACGACCTTAAAAAGGAAGATTATCTATGTATCTATGTAGATTTGTTCCCGGTCTCTTCAAAAAGGGATTTTGCTCAAAGGCTGGCCTCGGCCATCACTAAAGATACATCAAAAAGGATTGAAGATGTGATTCAAAAGCTCAAAGAGCACCTTCCTAAGATTACACCTAAGATTGTCTTAAAGGGCGAGGGTAATATGGAGTTTGATGTAGAATTTGAAGAGAGGGCATTGGATATTGATAGATTGCTCGCAAATTTATATGACCTTCCTCAGAATATAGCTCAAAAGAGAAAGAAGAAGGTTGTTGTAGTCTTCGATGAGTTTCAACAAATAGGGCAGATTGATGGTGAAGAGATTGAGAAAGAATTAAGATCGAAAATCCAGCACCATAATGATGTGGCTTATGTTTTTATGGGAAGCAAGCATCACCTTATAGAGCGAATATTCAATGACAAAACCAGATCTTTTTATAATATCGGAAAACGCTTTACATTAAGGAAGATTCCTAAAGACAAATTTGCTGCCTTTATTAAAGAAAGGCTCAAGAAGACAGGAGTGGGGATAAAGCCAACCTTGATAGAAAAGGTGCTCAAGATTACCCAGGACCATCCCTATTATACCCAAATGCTTATGCATGAGGTGTGGAACGAATCATATCCAGGCATGATAATTACAGAGGAGTCAATCAAAAGAGGTGTGGAGCAGATTTTCTCACAGGAAGAACACAGGGCATCGTTGCACATCCCTGCTTGAGAGGGCAGAGATCGGTTTACACTTTTAGA
>JASEGY010000773.1 GCA_030019105.1 bacterium
CCGCAATCTGCAATCCAAAATTGGTTTGGTTGCGGCCAGAGGCCGCGCTAAGTTTCTTCATTTAGGTTCACAGATCAGTGTTTGGGAGCCCAAAGTAATCGGTATCTTTAGCTACAAGTCAACAATGCCTTCCAGGATTACTCAAGAGTTCATGGAACAGGCTGAAAAGAAGCGGTTGACCAGAAAAGTAAATAATGATCCGCCAAAGTCTTATGTCCTGACTACTAAGGATGTCTATCTTTCTCCGATAGACGCTGAAACCTTAAAAGGAAAAATTATAATGGACCGGGTTTTTCGGAACCAGTCCATTGATTAATTCAGCAACAGCCTTTTCACCTTGGAGGAAAGCTTTATAAATTTCTTCTTGAGTAGGTAATTGCACTTGTATAGTAATATCTGGCTCAAGGCGGATTCGTGGGGTAAACTTTCAACCTGTGCGGTTAGAAATGAGGCCCAGATATTGTGTCGCCCCTTCAGGGTTAATTGATGTTGTGCCTGGCCCCTTTCCCAGGGCGTTGCTCCACTGCCATTAAGTTAAGCGTAAGCCCTTGTTTTCCAGGTAGATGGGGAGGGGTAGGGTACTTTTTCATCCCCCCCCTCCCCCTTGAAAGTCTTTAGTATTTTTAGGCAATTATAGAGATGCTTAAATAACTATCTACTAATCCCAACTAAGTGGTAGGGGGTTGCAATCCGAACCTTCGCTTCCTAAGTAATTGAGGGCAAAGGAGATATCCTTAACTTAATGGCAGTGCGGCGCTGGGCCGGCCTCATAAAAAAGGTATTTGAAATCGACCCTCTGGTCTGCCCGGATTGCGGTGGACAGATGCGGATTATAAGTTTCATTCAAGATAAGCCGCTTATTGACAAGATACTCAATCATTTAGGGCTTATTGATGAACGTAGTCAATCTCCTCCGCAGGAAGCTGTCTCCACTGAAGTTACCTACGAACCATTCTATGACGATCTCCCGATTTGGGAGTAAGGTCTTTTTCTCTTTTCCACTTGATGGCACAATCTTGCGCTATCA
>JASEGY010000774.1 GCA_030019105.1 bacterium
GACCCTCACCCCGGTAGCGTAAAGAAGTTCCAGCATGGCCTTGTCCCGTTTTCCACGATCAGAAGCTGGATCAGGTTGAGCCAGGAGTTTTTCTACTTCTTCGCAACTCAGCACATTGGGCAAGCTTTTCCCTGTCTTAGGGGCGGCCAGGTTAATCGTGGGGTCAATAGAGACTACCTTCTCCTGGGAGAGGTAGCGGTAGAATCGCTTTAGGGCTATCTGTTTTCTGGCCAGCGAGGTAGGGGAAAGACCGCGCTCTTTTAAGTGAAGGAGGAAGGAGACGATCTCATCCCGGCTAATATCTGCCCAGGAGTTAATCTCTTTTTCTTTCAAATATGCCCTGAATTGACGCAGGTCCTGTTCGTAGGCCGCACAGGTGGCCTCAGCCAGGCCTTCTTCCAGGGCAAGACGATCAATAAATCCGGCTATCCAGCGTTCCATCTCCCACTCTCACTTCCTTTGCTCATCAGATTTTGCTTGACAAAGACCGGTACTGATGATACCATAATCGCTGGAGGGAGTTGGGCTATGGTTAGCCTTGCCGCCTGACAAGCAGGTAATTCCTTCACGGGAATCCGGTTCAATTCCGGCTCCCTCCGCTGAAAAAAAATCTTGACAAATCAACGAAACGATGTTATAATAATGGTGTCAGGCGGCATAGAGGCGAAGCGAGTTCTCTATGGAATTATCTGCGAGCAAGAGGTCTTAAATTTTTAAGACCTCTTGCTTTTTATTTGCCCTTCAGTTACTGCTGATTCATTCGTAACACTATCCTTCCATCGTATCTTCTCAATATTTCGGGGGGCTTTTGTCAGAGCCGTGTCCGTGTCCGTAGTAATAAAGAGTAGCCTCATCAGAACCTACGAACACGGATAACGGACACGGACACGAATTAGGTCCCACCCAATACTGTTCGGAATGCTAAATCATGCTAAACAGTATTGGATGTATTCCCCTATCGCGGCCTCCCGCCGCAACCAAACCAAGGACACAAAGGACCAAAAGGACCAAAGGCCACCCCAAAT
>JASEGY010000775.1 GCA_030019105.1 bacterium
TATCAGAAGGTTTAGAGTAGAAATCTATACCTGTGACATCTTCTGACCAGGTAGTTGCCTCGATAATTATCGCATTACCTGAGACTCTGTCTCCTGGGTTTGGTCTTGTCATATTGGTGGATAGAACATCAATAACCGTAACAGTCACTTCTTGAGAATCAGACAGGTCTCCATCACTGACTGTAACTATTACCGTATGAGCGCCGGCATCATTATAATTAGTTGTATAGGTATCCGTGCTCATCCAGGCGGAATAGCTAAAGGTTAAGGTGTCTCCATCAAGATCAGAAGCGGTAGGAGTAATAGTTACTATCTCTCCTTCATTAACCCTGATGTCGGCAATCGGATCAAGGACTGGCGGCCGGTTGAGATTGCCGACAGTAATGATGATACCATCCTGATCAGGGCAGGCTCCATCAGAGACCTTAAAGGTCACCTCATAGCTTCCTGAATCATCATAATTTGGTGTCCAGCTAAAGGTGGCCGTGCTATCTCCATTATCAATGAAGGTAGCTCCTGCTGGTAGGGCCGCTGTGCTAAAGATTAAGGGATCATTGTCCGGATCAGAGGCGGCAAGGTTAATGGTCAATGAACTGCCTTCATTAACAAGACGATTACCGATTTCAGCCAGAATAGGACATCTATTAATATTATTGACGGTGATGATAGTTGTCTCCGAGTCTGGGGGGACATGGGGGACGTAGTTAAAAAACGTAAGAAATCGCCCTAACAGCCTGTCTTTCAAATCACTACTGCCGTTAAATATTCCATCTCCTCAGGCTGCTCCCGTCCCCTCGTTTGTATACCCTGAGACACTCTTGTTAAAGCTGATACCTGAAGCCTGATACCCGAACGCTTACGGAGTATCAATCATTTTAGAGCCTCTTTGGGAAGAAGAGAAAGAAGATTGGTCAAGCACTATTGGCCGAAACGACGACCATCGCCCCAAACCCGAAACCCCAAAACCCGAAACCCGAAACTGCGATAATGGCCGAAACGATGATCAATGCCTATAAACCTTACA
>JASEGY010000776.1 GCA_030019105.1 bacterium
ACCACCATAATTCCAGTTATGCAATTTCTAAGACGCTGATCAAACCTGATGCTAGCGCATTGTTGAGCCGAAAATCCTACCTATCGTGATTTGTACAACGATTTGGCATGACTCTGGATTCCCGCTTTCGCGGGAATGACAGAATAGCTCCGCGGGAATGACAGCCTTCGTGCCCCCGTGAACGGTTACCTATTTTTTAAATGGCCGAAACGATGAACAATGCCCGTTATTCTTTCAAGCGCAGCTTCTACCTGGTCTGACATCCCCTCGCCTACCTCAATAGACCCTGGCTGAATGGCCAGAAAGAGGATGTTGACTTGAGGAAGATAGCTCTTGAGATAATCAATAAACAGGGTGAGAGGGAGATTATGAGTTGATGGAGAAAGGTACTCCAGGGCATCCGGTTCCTCAATAAGTCTCAATTCACCAGGCTTGCCTTTGAAATCGCCGGCATCTACGATCAGCACTGTATCCGGCCGGGAGTTCACTATCTTTCCCAAATAGTTCTCCGGTACGGAGCCGCAGTCGAATAAATCAATTTCGGATTTCGGATTTCGGATTTCGGATTTTTCATTTCCCACTTCGCATTTCACTTTCTCCATTTCGCAATCCGCAATCTGCAATCCGCAATCGGAACATTCCGCATGCTGCATTCCGCATTCTAAAGCCTCCTTTAGTCTTGAAATCAAAGCCGGCCCGGCTCCATCATCAGCCCTGAGCGCTTCCCCTATTCCAACCAGGGCCACCTTGCCCTTCAAGGACTCTTTAAGTCTTGCCTCAACATGCATAGCGCGGCCTCCCGCCGCAACCAAACCAATTGGTAATCTGGTGTCTGGTGTCTGGTGTCTGGTGGTCTGATGGTCTGATGGTCTGATGGTCTGATGGTCTGACGACTACCAGACTACCAGACTACCAGACACCTGAGTAGTATAGTGCTTAAGAAAAAGATTCTGGGGTTGGTTGAAGATTGGAGTTTAGGCTTTAGCCTTTCATAAGTAATGAAATCCTAAAGGATTAACTC
>JASEGY010000777.1 GCA_030019105.1 bacterium
CGGCACTTAGAAAATCGAGATTTTTCCCAAAGGGGTGTCGAAATCCACGATATAAGGTAATAAAAAGAGGAGGAATTCAGGGATGTTAGTTTCAACAATAGTAATGGGGGGATTGGCCGTTATTCTTCTTTTGATCGGGTACTCTAAAGGGCAAGGACAGCACATTATCGGAATAAAATCAGCCCTTAATATAATGGTTGGCATCCTGCCATTATTGCTCTCCGCCTTTATCGTGGCCGGGATGATTCAAGTTTTTCTCTCTCGGGAATTGATGTCAAAATGGGTAGGCGCGGAGTCCGGCATGCGAGGGATACTTATTGGTACAGTGGCTGGCGACTTAGCCCCCGGCGGCCCTTATGTCAATTTGCCTATTGTTGCTGGGCTCTTACGTTCCGGGGCCAGTATCGGAACTACGGTTGCCTTTCTAACAGGGTGGTCATTATGGGCAGTTGCCAGGTTGCCAATGGAGGTAGGAATATTAGGCTGGAAATTTACGCTCATTCGAATGGCGAGCACCTTCTTCTTTCCACCTATCGCCGGCTATATCGCGCAGACCTTCTTTGGGGACACTAAATGGATATAGAGGAGAAGGTATCAGGTATCTGAATGCTTACTAAAGGAGGAACATGTGATGAGTAAAAATAAAGATCCCTTTGAAAAGACCCTGTCTAAGCTGGAAGAAATAGTGAGAAGACTTGAGGAGGGTAATCTTCCCCTGGAAGAGTCTCTGGCTTTGTATGAAGAAGGGAAAAAGCTGGCCAAAATCTGCCAGGAAAGATTGGAAGAGGCCAGAGGCAGGATCGAGGTCCTGGAAAAGGGAGAAGAAGGCCAATTAGTCGGAAGGCCGTTTGAGTCAAATTTGATCGAACCTAAAAGTTAGCCTTACAACCGAGTTGGGGTAACTGGAGAGGTTTTTTCACTTGACAGAGAGAAGGAATATATAGTATGCTCAGGTGTAGGTGCTCATCCGCTACTACTTTGATTATGAAAATCTAATAGCACACGGATAAC
>JASEGY010000778.1 GCA_030019105.1 bacterium
ATCTGTGTTCCTTTTTTGCACGGCTGAGTAGTTGCAAAATCGCAAATTATGCCCGTCTCAAGTATAGCTCCACCCCGCAATTACTTTGCCCGCAAGGTATATATTTTATGGCTCTACGTGGATTCGAGGGGTAAAATTTCTTCTCGTGCCCACGATCTGCGTGGGCACGTAACCACCACCCGCTTTGCATCTTGCTGACGCTGAGCGTGTTAAGTGGCATTCCCACGCAGAGCGTGGGAATGAGGATAAGTTAGTCGTCTGTGGCAAAAACCACTTTACCCCTCGAATCCACGTAGAGCCTATTTTATTTGTAACTCTTGGTTTAATATATGATTACGTAAACTGTCCCCTCACCTTCCCTATATTTTATTTGTAACTCTTGGTTTAATATATGATTGCGTAAACTGTCCCCTCACCTTCCCTCACCTTCGTAAACTGTCCCCTCACCTTCTCACCTTTTCTCAAAGAGGCAGTAACATGTTATTAAGCAGTTTTCTGGATAATATCAGAAATCTTCGATATGGTCAAGAAAAAAGAAAATACATCTTGACGTAAATACTTAAATTTATTATACTAATTAAGTTGGATAATGTACCTTTCGTCATGTTATACAGTTTTATGGATAATCGCCATGTTCAATATACCAGACAATATTTTAGTTCAATATGAGGCCATCCTAAAAGAAAAGGTGATGGATGTTTCCCGTCACGCGGATTATAAAAAATGGCTTAGATACTACTTGGATTTTTGCGATAAATATTAACCCCCGGATTCCAATTCTGAGGGGGTAAGGCTGTTTATCGAAAAGTTGCGGGAAAAGAAGCAAACCCCTGAACAGCAAAAACAGGCTGCGCATGCCATATCTCTATATTTTGAGATACTGAGGAAGCCCGACAACGAATCCCCGACTGCACACATAGAAAGATAGAAGACGTTTTACCAAAATCATTTTAGTCTCCTTAGTGGTCAGTGGTAAGTTATTAGGGCCTTAGTCATCGTTT
>JASEGY010000779.1 GCA_030019105.1 bacterium
TGAGTTATTGAGAAAATACAAAATCGCAGATTATGCCCGCGTTGAGTATATTTAGTGAGGTGATCTTAAATGAAGATAGGACTTATGGCAGATTCTCACGAGCACATGGAGAAGATTAAGGAAGCGGTCAAGGTGTTTAATCAGGAGGAAGTAGAGATGGTCCTCCATGCCGGGGATATTATCTCTCCCATTACCTGTCAATATTTCAAAGACCTCAAGTCTAAGCTGATTGCTGTCTTTGGCAACAACGACGGGGAAAAGGACTTCTTAAGGTCTCAATTTACGGCTATTGGGGCTGAAATCCATCAGCCGCCCCACGAACTCACTATTGCTGGCAAAAAAGTCTTAATCTATCACATACCGGATTTTCTTGACATTTTAGCCGAAAGCGGCTATTATGATCTTATCCTTTACGGTCACACCCACAAAATTGACCTGAAGTCTGGTAAGACCATTGTGGTTAACCCGGGTGAATGCAGCGGCTGGCTGAGTGGACGAGCGACGATAGGCATCCTCGAAACTGAGGATATGTCAGTCAGGATAATCGAGCTTTAAAAGGAGTTGATTAATGAAAGCGCCGGAAGAATGTGCAGATGTCCAGGATATTCGGTCGGAAATCGACCATATTGATAAGGAGATAATTACCTTAATCGGGAAAAGGTTTGAGTATGTCCGTGCTGCCATTGCCTATGGAGCAGAAATGGCCCGGGAACGGTATATTGAACTTCCTGCTAAGGTGGTCGCATGAAGTTCAAACTTGACGAGAACTTCGGAACACGAACACAAGAGATCTTTCGGACGAAAGGCCACGATGTTCACACAGTCTTTGATGAGGGGTTGCAAGGAAATTCTGCTCACCGCAGAGAACATTACATCTGTAAAGGAGGCTCCCTTGACAAATATGAAAGGTGTAAGGTATAAAAAATCTCCTATAGTTGAGGCATTATACTATTACCCCGCAACATTTGCGTTGTGCGCGAGAATTATGAACATAAAGGT
>JASEGY010000077.1 GCA_030019105.1 bacterium
GAACAAGGCCCCAATTTCCAATTATGCAATTATCAAAGAGCGTTCAAAGGTGATGCTAGTTGAGAACTTTTAACTGTCGAGTCCTTTAGGATTTCATTTATGAAAGGCTAAAGCCTAAACTCCGATTTCTTGGAGTTAATCCTTTAGGATTTCATTTATGAAAGGCTAAAGCCTAAACTCCGATTTTGAATCCCTGAGCATCAACCTACCCCAAATGGCCGAAACGATGCACAAGGCCGAAATCCGCAATCCGCAATCCAAAATCCGAAATCCACTTATCCTTTCCCAACTCCCCTGTATGTAAATCCTGCCTTCAGGCAAGTCTCTTTGTCAAAAACATTCCTACCATCAACTATCGCCGGCATTCTCATCAGCTCTTTTACCCGGCTGAGGTCTAACTTAAGATAGTCACTGTGCCTGGTAACAATAGCGACACAGTCGGCCCCCTGAAGGGCCTTATCCAGGTCTCTGGTTATCTCCACCTCTATCTCAACTTCAGATTCCCGCACATAAGGATCATGGGCGATAACCCGGGCGCCTTTTTCCTTAAGCGCTTTAATTAAAGGTATAGACGGCGTGTTTCGCGTATCATCCGAATCTTCCAGATAAGCTATACCCAGAACAGCTACCCGTGCCTTAGAAAGTGATTTTGTCCCCTCAACCAATACGTTTCCTACTAACAATGCATTTTCTACTAACGAAGCCATATGCAGAGGCATAAAGTCATTGACTTGCCTGGCGAGGGCAATGATGTCCGTATCTACATCTTTTATCCCATACTCCTTTAGCCCGAACTTCAGGAGCCAGGTATCTTTGGGAAGGCAATGTCCTCCCACTCCGGCTCCAGGTATATGCATATGACGATCGTGTCTGGCGTTAAGTAATTCACGAACTTCATACACATTAACTCCCATACTTTCACACACAAGGGCCATTTCATTGGCAAAGGCAATATTCACATCCCGATAGGCATTCTCAACCGTTTTGGCGACCTCAGCCGTAAGGCAACCGGTCGTCGTCACCCCCGCCTTGACAATATGCCGGTATAATTCAGCCGCCAGTTCAGTGCTTTTCTCATCTATACCCCCTACTACCCTGGGGAAATTGATCAGGTACTCAAGAAGCTTACCTGGCATAACCCTTTCATAAGAGAAGGCCAGAGAAAAATCTTTACCAGCTTTAAGTCCTGAATTTTCTTCCAGGATGGGTTGAGCAATATGTTGGGTTGTTCCCGGGGCAACCGTAGATTCAATCACGATCAGAGTGCCAGGTGAAAGATTTTTCCCGGCATTCATACTTACTTCCCTGAGTGAAAGATACTGGGGCACACGATTCTCATCGGTTGGTGTTTGCACATCGATGAGAATAACATCTGCTTCCTTACAGACACTAATATCATCCGTGACTCTAAAGCTCTTCTTTTTAAGGACCACCCGCTCAATCAATTCGGCCAGACCGGGCTCATCTCCCTCAAAAGGGTTCTTGCCGCTGTTCAAAGCGTCTATCTTCCAACCCGAACGTTTTGAACGCCTTTGTAACCCGATAACATTAAATCCCTCTACGTCTGCCAGAAGAGCAGCACATGGAATACCGACGTATCCCATCCCAATAACGGCAATTGTTTTTGATGCCATTTAATATACCTCCTTTTTCATTTGTAGCCGTTCACGGCTTGAAATTGGAAATTGGAAATTAGGGAAAGAGATGAAGTCTGAATGCCCAATTTCTAATTTCTAATTTCAGCATTCCGTGAACGGTTACTTTCATTTTAATCCATACCCCTGATAAATGAAGTGATTATTATAACTGTATTGCTGGTAAATGTCAAGTAATTTTTAGAATAGCTGCCCGTAAGTGAAATAAAAGTTCCGGGATTCTTTACTTAAACCGTAATCGAGTCTTAAGATCAGATCAGGAAAGGGGGTAAATCTAAGACCTATGCCACGGTCGTTTTTCAGATGACGAAACCTCTTCTTCTCTTCGTAAGTCCAGGTTCGACCTAAGTCAAAGAAGACAACTCCGGCCACTTTTAATGGTCCGAAAATATTACCTTGTCTTTTGGACGAAGCCCGTTCCCGGCCCAAATTAAAAAGTTCAACCCGATATTCAGCATTCAGCAAGAGGGAGTGATGACCCACAAACCGACCCCGCTCATAACCCCGCATGCTGTCTGCGCCCCCTAATCCCGGCTGTTCGTAAAAAGGAGTTGCCCTGGTGGAACCTTTAGTCAAGAGGCGCAGGGCAAGGACCTGACCCCCAAAAGGGCTAAAAAATCTCCTTAAATCAAGGGCAGCTTTAGCAAAGGAATCTTCCGCTCCAAATGCCTCAGAGGATAGATCAGTCATCACTTCCCCGCAGAACCCGGCAGCCGGCGATAACTTATTGTCCCGGCTATCGTAGCGGACTCCCAGACCAAAACTTATGTTTTCCCCTCCAGGCCCGGGTAGAAGAGAAGAACCGGTATCATCGACCCGGCAGCCAACAACCCTGCCCTTCAACTGAATCCTGTCGCTAAGGCAAACACCCCACCCCAACTTCATCTTTCTTTCTTTGCGTTCAAATTCGCTTACCTTCTCATCCTCTGTAAAAAGCCCCCATTCCCCCTGCCGCCATAAAAGATTTAACTCAAGGACAATATTACTATCAAGCAAATGGGGGTCTTCCACAGCGACATTTACATACCGGTCTTCAGCATACAGCCCCTTCAGACTGGCCATCTTTCCCGAACCAAGGAGGTTCCTTTCCAGGGCAAAAAGAGCAATCCCCACCCCACCCAGATTGGGATTATCCGAGCTGTAATTAAGTCCTGGAAAGACATTCCAACTTCGACGTTCAACGACATTCACCTCGAGTAATACCTCAAAGGGGAGATAGAGTGATTTGGGTTCAAGTCTTACTGCCGAGAAATACCCCAGTTTCTTTAGCCTGAGCCTGCTTTTGACCAGTTCCCGTTTATTGAGGACATCTCCGGGTTTAAGGGATATCTCCCGGCGAATAACAGCCTCCTTTGTCTTATGGTTGCCTTTGATAACAATAGCCTTAATAACAGGTTGAGTGGGGGGGACAGACAGAGACGGCGTAGCGGATAAAAGGAGGGTGAAAAGTGACAGTAAGACACGGCACATAGATCAGCTTTTTTCCCCTTTGCCTTTGCGGGAGATTACTTCAACCCCAAGAGATTCTGCTATCTCCTTTACCTTGCTGCTTATCTCTAATCCTAACACGAACCTCTTTGATTTGATAGCAAGTTGTTCATCCACAAAGTTTGCCTTCTTTATAAACAGATATACATCCTGTGGCTTAAAAGCGTACTTTATCTCAAAGAGAAAGTGTGTTCCATTTGATATATACATATCGATCTGAATCGGCACCTTCGGAACACCAAAGACCTTTCCCTCTTCATCCATAATGGTTAATCCTCTTACATTTCGGGCATCAATATTTTTCCATTCAAGCTGTTTCTCAAATATAGACAGGATAGTCTCTTCCAGATGTATTCCCGACCTGTTTCCCAGGCTGCCGATAGATGCCTTCACTTCCTTAATCTGGATATCAATTGAATCAAACCTTCTATCGACTGAATCAAACCTTCTATCGACTGAATCAAACCTTCTATCGACAGCGTCGAACCTTTTTTCTATCGCCTCCCGGTAACTCTTAAATTCCTCTCTATCGGCTTTGAATTGGCGGTCGCGTTCTTCTTTTTCAGCTTCGAGCTTGCGGTCGAGTTCCTCTCTCTCGGTTTCTCTCTGGGCTTCGAGCTTGCGGTCGAGTTCCTCTTTCTGGGCTTCGAGCTTGCGGTCGAGTTCCTCTCTATGGGCTCTCTCGGCTTCTTTCTGGGCTTCAAGTTTGCGGTCGAGTTCCTTTTCCTGGGCTTCGAGCTTGCGGTCGAGATCCTCTCTCTCGGTTTCTCTCTGGGCTTCGAGTTTGCGGTCGAGTTCCTCTCTCTGGGCTTCGAGCTTACGGTCGCGCTCTTCTCTCTCAGCTTTGAACTGACGCGCACTCTCCTCTCTCGAGGCCCTCATTTCAGCAAGTATTTCTTTGATCTCGTCCTTAACCTCATCCTTTCGCGCATACTCCTTAGAGAGAATAGTATATAGCTTGCCTTTAAGTTCAGGATGCTTCTCCAATGCCCTGGGAAGTCCTCTCAATATAACTTCCGGATGTTGTGCCAGAAATACCGGCAACTCTTTTTCTAATATAGATGATTGTATAGCCATTTCTCTTCTATTTTACAAGAATTGAATCGGGATGTCAAGTATTTATTTGTTGACCTGTTCAACTAAAAATGATATATTAGAAGCCGTGTACTTAAAAAGATTTCTGGGACTATTTATTCTGTTAATCCTACCCTGTAGCGCCCGGGCAGGAAATTGGCAACTAAAAAATACCGTATACAAAGATTACAGGAATTTTTATTCCCGTGAAAACCTGGGAAGGTTGGGGATAGGCATTGGTATAGCCGGTGTGGTAAGCAACACTCCGATAGATGAAGAAATTCAGGAATGGTACCACGAGTCGTTAAGAAGCAAGAGTACCAACAATTTTTCTGAAATAGTAAAGCCTTTTGGAGGAAAAACACTAACCGTGCCTGTATATTTAGTATCCGCTCTCTTAGGGGAAATAACAGATAATACGAGATTAGGCTCAACAATTGGTGAATGGGGCAGCCAATCTTTAAGAACAATTTTAGTGGGAGTTCCACCACTGCTCTTTTTACAAAGAGTACTCGGTGCGTCAAGGCCAGGGGAGAGCGATTCTCACTGGCAGCCTTTCAAAGACGATAATGCGGTGAGCGGGCACAGTTTTATGGGAGCTGTTCCTTTTATAACCGCGGCTAAAATGACGGATAATCTTTATTTGAAGTATTCTTTATATTTGGGGTCAACTTTATGTGGAGTTTCAAGGATAAATGATGATGCTCATTATTTTTCCCAGGCAGCATTAGGCTGGTGGCTGGCATATTTAGCAACTGCCGGCGTGGAACAAACAAAGACGGAGAAGGAACAAGCTGTCAGTACTCCCGCTCTTATTAATAATGGGGTAGGTATGACAGTGATGTTCCATTTCTGATGGCACGGCAAAAAGTAGTCGGTAGAAACCAGGGTTCTTGAAGAAACATGGTTTCTACCCGCACAGGGCGTAAAATTTCCTTGTCTTTTTTTCTATTAGAAGGTATAATAGCGGTAGATAAAAATCGGTGGGCGAAGCCCCACTGCCATTAAGTTAAGCCGAAGCTTTTGAAACACAATAGGTTGGCAAGGTAGGAGTTTAGGCTTTAGCCTTTCATTCTCCTGGTATTGTGCTGCAAATGAAACCCTAAAGGGTAAATTCCCTTCACAGGTGACTGCGGGACGAATTACATACTCCCTATATCGCCTTAGCATAAAGAGTTACCCTTAACTTAATGGCAGTGGGGCAAAGCCCACCCTACCTCACAAGTGGCCGAAACGATGAACAAGGCCAAAACTACTGACTACTGAATAGAATTATGAATTATACACGTAACCTGATCCAGGTCGGGCTTGTCATTGCTCTTCTCTCCCTGCTTCTTTTCCCCTCTATTGGCCGGAGCGATACAGTATCCCAGAGTCTTAATTTAGCCGTATCCCAAACCCCGGACTCCTTTTCCTTTGTTCCGACAGATATAAAAGGTCTTCGTAAGCGACTGGGGCTGGAATCACCACCACCACCTGAATCCAGAGAACGAGGCAAACTGGGGATAGGACTTAGCCTCGGACCAGGCGAATACAGGGGCGACCGGGGAGGAGGAACCGTCAAGCCCGGCAACGAATTTCATCTGGAATATCAATGGGAAGAATCTCCTTATTCCCTGCGGGGAGGGATTTCCCGCGGAGAGCTTAAAGATGCAGCCTTTTCGACCAAAACAACTTCCTTTGATCTGGTCACCTTGTATCAATTGAGGAAAATAAAGATCAAGGAGGTCACCCCCTATCTTTTTGCCGGCCTGGGATGGCTTAATTTTGAGGGTAAAGATATATACCAGGAAACCCTTACCTCCGGTTCAGTTGTTATTTCCCTGGGAGCAGGCATTTTCTATCCCATCAGAGATAGACTAAAACTGTATCTGGAAGGTGGATACCATTTTACCGCCAGCGATGAACTGGATTGGCTGACTGAGGACAGTAATAATGACGGGTACTGGCGTCTTAGCCTGGGAGTAACTCACTATCCACCTGAAAAGTCAGAGGTCAGAAGTCAGGAGTCAGGAGTCAGGAGTCAGAAGTCAGAAGAGGTGTCTGCTGATTCAACACCCGTAGTAGTTCAGCCAACTGAACCGCTGGTTCCTTTAGTCATACCTCAAGCGGACGAAGGAGCGGATACAGCGGTCTCACAGGAACCTGCGGGAGAGGCTGCTCCGATGGCAGACTCAGATACTGAAGCCGTTTCTCCGGCCATTACGGAACCGACCCCTGAAATAGTTGACTCAGTCGAACCGCCGGATTCTTTGGTCACGCCTCAAGTGGACGAAAAACCGGATACTACGATCTCCCGGAAAGTTGAAGGAGAAGCTGCTCCCACAGTAAAACCGGATACTGGAGCAACTTTTCCAGCCACCGCTGAACCAACACCTGGAGAGGCAGATGAGCCGGCCAAACCGACAATCCCCTCAGCTACACCCCCACCAGGCGAAGAACCGGATAAAACTCGAGACTTACCTCCGACTAAACCAGCGGAAACCTCAGACAGCCCCCCCCTGCAAGCGCCTCAAATAGCCGGACTTCCGAAAGAACCCGGGCCGGCGCTTCCTGAACCCATGCCTAAACAGAAGAGCCTGAGTGAGCTGACTCAAATACAGTTGCCTTTTGAATCTCAGCTTAAGATTGATGTTAACCTGGCATTGAATGCCGGTCTGGGTTATGCTCAATGGACCAAAGATAAAGATAGAGTTAACAATCCACTGATTGGATTTTCCAGCGGTCTGGATTTTGATCAAACCATCAAGGCTATAGTTAAGGGAAATATTGGGCCCAAGGTTAATGTCAATATGGATTACAATCCTGATGCCGGGTTTGGTAAAGATAAGACAAAGATATCTATTTCATATACCGGTGACCATGATGAGATAGTGCAAGAAGCTGCTTTTGGGGATGTAAGCCTTACCCTGCCCCAGACAAAGTTTATCAACTATGGTAATAAAAAAGTTTTCGGTCTGAAAGGCCAGGCCAAATATGAAGATTTTTCCTTAATAGCCGTAGGCAGTAAAACCGAGGGGACCTCTCCCCCCCCTAAGCCGCTCAAGGGGAAAAAGGCGGCCATGGAAACTATCCCCACCCAAACCGAGAACAGCTTTCAGAAACGGAAATATTACCGGCTTATGGCTGAAAAGACCGCTGAGGAACGGGATCAACTCCTTCCTGTTATCAAGGATTCATTAGAGATATTACTCGGCGGCCAGGAGCGCCAATTCTATGATGACCGTCCTGATCGAACTACGGCAGGAGAAATAACCGCCGGACATTGGGAAAACAAGGACTCGTTTTCAGGCAAGTTCTATCGTCTCATCCCCGGCGAGGATTATCTTATTGACCACAAGACCGGTATAGTCACCTTTAAGCGGAATATCTATGACAGGGATGTTCTGGCCGTTTATTTTAAAACCAGGGATAGCCGGGAATACGGGACGGCTTCATCCCCTGTCATCATCAAACAAACCACAGGCGCAGGCTCTTCGATAACTAACCTGTATGAAGACTATGAGTTAAAGAATCGTTTTTTCTTGAGCTCAAGAACAGAGGTAATGTATCTCAGCTCCCTGGATTTAGAGATCGAGATCAAGGACAAGTACGGCAACGCCTACTACGACGTCAATAAAAACAACAATAAGGAGCAGGATGAGGAGTATTATCTCAAGATCTTTGGCCTTGATAAAGATAATGATGGCAGGATTGATGAGGATGCCCTGGAATACCTCAAGGATGAGGGGCTGCTTCTCTTTCCTGACCCCACCCCTTTTGATCTGACTGATGCTAATTCCACCCAAAACCCCTTTTACCAGGAACATCAAAATGATGCGAAGTGGTCGAATGAATGGGCCAGGCTTTCCCGCCGGAGTATCTACAAATATATCCCTGACAAGGAAAAGGTGGACGAACCGACCTATTCTATTAATATCTCTTATAAAAAGAAGGGTAAAACCAATACTTACTCTCTTAACCAATTTGGTATCATTGAAGGAAGCGTGAGAGTTTTCGTGAACAAAGAACTCAAAAACCCGGTCAAAGATTACCAGGTCGATTATAATTCAGGCCAGATCATCTTTACTAATGACGAGGATGTTAAAGAAAATGACGATATCTTAGTGTATTACGATGTCGGGGGGTATGGGAAGCAAGAAACCCTGGCCGGTTTGAGGGGAGAATATAAACCGGTAGAAAATTTTTCCCTTGGTTCGACTTACATCTTTAAAGGGGCATCACCTGAGAATAAGGTCCCCAAGATTAATGAAACGATTCCCCGGCTCCAGGTGCTGGATATGAATGCTGAAGTTAACGCTGCCCCGGGGCTGAATCGGGCGCTTGATTTACTTAATCTGCCGGTCGCAAACCGCCTGAGCCTTAACGCCGCAGGTGAAGCCGCCGCCTCTTTTTCGACCCCGGCCGCAGGGCATGATGTGGCTATTATTGACTCCCTTGATGGGGGTGGGGGCGAAGGCGCGACTCTCTTCCTTCCAGGTGAGTATAACTGGAGCCTGGGTAGTTTACCACCTAATGACAAAAGGGCCATGCTTCTCTATAAAGACAAACCTTACTCAGAAAGGCCCGGGCCTTACGATAACGATAGGAAAGATTACGGGCATGTTCAAATATTAAACCCGGATGAAAATGAAAGGGAAACAACAAAGTATTTACTTGCCCTGGCCTATAATTCTCCGGAAGATAACCACTGGGCATCTATTATGCGATGCATTAAGTCAGATGGGGCCGATTATTCTGAGAACGATTATATCAGGGCATGGGTAAAAGGACTTGAGGAAGGAGAGGAGCTATGGATTGATCTGGGGAATGTTAGTGAAGATGCCGACGGACAGGGGGGATACCAGGAGGTTGTCTTAGATGAGAGAGGAGATACCCTCTGGAATATCGGGGAGCCTAAAACAGAAGAGAGGAATAAAAACAGACGAAATATCTTTAATTCAGAGGATATTGGCTGGGAGTTTATCGATGAGGATAATGACACTGTAACCCGCGTCGGAACTGATAACTACGGAGACAAAACAACACCGGACAGTGAAGACCTTGACGAAAACGGAAAATTGAATACGGAAGAGTCTTATTATTCATTTAAACTTGAAAGTGGAGCGCCGCCTGATGCCAGGGGATGGGTCCTTTACCAGATCCCACGGACATTGGACACTATGACAAAAGGAGCCCCGGATTGGACCGCCGTGAAATATATTCGTCTCAGACTAAAATGCAAAGAAGGTAAAAGAGACCCGGACAACCCTATTTTTATCGAGTCAATAGAAATGGTTAAGAGTGACTGGACTGAATCGGACACGGCCGGTATTTCCCTCTCGGATAAGCATAATGAAAGGAATCCAGATTACCGGGAAACCTACGAAACCCAGTTGAGGAATGATGGATGGTTCAGGGACCTGGATACGGATGGAAAAGACGGCGCCATGGTAATAGAGTACGATTTGGATGGAAATGATAGTAGTTCCTGCTACCAAACAATAAGAGCCGGAAGCGATAAGTATGGCAACTACAAGAACCTGGCCTTCTGGCTCTACCGGGCATCAGGGGGAGGGGCAAGTACTACCTTCCATTTTCAATTAGGAAGTGAAGCAGATGATAATTTCTTCCGTTACAGCTTTCCCCTGTCAGATTCTTCTGATGATTTTAAGGAGTTGAGCCGGCAGGGATTAATAAATATAACTGATATTAAGGGAGAATCTACCTGGAATTTCCCGAGAGAAGAATGGCGACGAGTGATCATCAACTTAGACCTGGACAGCAGTAAGTTCTCAGCTTTTCCCAGAATGAATACTCTGTAAGTTGTTGAAACTAAAGCCTTTTCTCTACGCGATTGCGTCTGAACTGCGAAAAACTTAAGTGTCGAAAAATCAAGCACTTATGGAGAACTTGCTACTGACCAGTTTAGATGACGTCATCACTTTTCCCAACCCTTGTTATCCAGATAAAGGGCACAGGGTTAAAATCGCCAATATTCCTCTGAATTCAAGCCCAACGATCTATATCTACAGCATTGCCGGAGAGTTGGTCCGGGTGTTGGATGATAATAATGATGAGATACTAAATTCAATGACGGCCATATGGGATGCCAGGAATGAGCATAGCAGAGATGTAGTCTCCGGGATATACATCTATCTCTTGAAGTGTGATAAAGGAACCAAGCAAGGGAAGATTGCTATTATCAGATGACAGAAGCCAAATAGCTTTTCTAACTTCTAAAACCCGACGTTAAATGAAAGACGATGTTTGGTACCAAGTCTCTCAAAGCTGGTACTCAGATCAAACCCTAAAAAACCACGCCTGCCGCCGAATCCTAAACTGTAATAGCTGGCCCCTTTATTCAAATCCTCCTTGGATATGAGGGTATCTCGTTGCTCCAGATAGTAGTTGTTAATTCCAGCCCTTACCGCAATCGAATCAATCCCGATGTTCAGGATTTGGAGCTCTGTCCCGGCTGAGAGGGTAAGCGGCCGCTCCCTTACGTTATCAATGGACAGAGCTACTATCCACTTGTATCCGCCATAGAAGAGCACCGGCTCAAAGCTGGCCCCAACCTTCATTTCTATAAATCCCGGATCACTGTGGCCTGAATCCCAGGATTTATCAGAATTAACAGAAGCTCTCATTCCCATTCGCAGATGGTGTATTATCCACAAGATGGAGTCATCTTTATCCTTGAGTACAGAAGAGATGTCAGAGAGAAGCCCCAGATCAACTCCAAAACCATATCCTGAGTGGCCAGCTAAAGAATGGGTGATAAACTTAAAATTAAGTCCGCCATAAAACATATCCTTGATTATATACCGGCCGTATCCCAAAATAAATGTATTGGTTGAATCCTCAAGGGTACCATCCTCTCTTTTTATTTCTCCGAACTCATCTATGCCGGTTGATTCCGTCCCACCATCTACCCCAAATCCAATTACTCCAAAACCTACCCCACCATCCAGGAGAAGGTTCGGATGGACGTAGCCTAAATATACTCAACGCGGGCATAATCTGCGATTTTGTATTTTCTCAATAACTCAG
>JASEGY010000780.1 GCA_030019105.1 bacterium
TGGTGTGGAATAAAGCGATAAACCTAAGGATTTTCAGACCGCATAATTCTCGCGGACAACGTAAATGTTGCGGGGTAATAGTATAAAGCCCGGAGGTTTCATCCCGATAAATGCCCACAAGACAAGAAAGTAGAGTGTGAGGAAGAGATGAAAAGAGTCAATGAGGCCTACAAGCTAATCATGTCTTACTGCCACAGCTATAAGATCTCTTTACGAGAAGAGGATGTCAAGCGGGCCAACCCTGATGTGATGGAGCGGTTCTTGCATGACTGGATGTGGGGGGATGGGGCGTAATGATTGCGGATTTTGGATTTTGGATTGCGGATTGAAAGACAAGTTGTCCCTGCAGATTGTTATCTGAGATGAAAGTATGAGGGAAATATGAGGGAAATAAGATACACACCAATAGGTATTATTCATTCCCCTTTCAAAGATATTAAGGGGACACCCATTCAGACATCCGGGGCCAAAGGTGTAAGGGGAAGTGTAGAAATAGAGCCAGAGTATTGTGAGGGACTCAAAGATATTGAGGGTTTTTCACATATCTTCTTGATTTACCACTTCCATCTATCCCATGGATACTCGTTAGAGGTTAAGCCGTTTCTGGATGAGAATCTGCGTGGGGTATTTGCCACAAGGGCTCCCAGACGGCCAAATCCTATCGGAATATCTATCGTCAGGCTCCTAAAAGTTGAAGGCGGCACGATTCAGATTGAAGATGTAGATATTGTAGATGGCACACCCTTGTTGGATATAAAACCTTATGTCCCCAAATTTGATATTAGGGAACCTGAGCGAACAGGATGGCTTTCCAAAAGAGCGGGAAAAGCAGATAAAATGAAGGCAGATGGGAGGTTTGCAGGAGTTGAATGATATATGAATCTATTTGACCAGTATGCTGGAGAATACGATGAGTGGTATGAGAAGAATCGCTTTGCCTACCTCGCGGAACTTGAGGCGGTTAGAAGTGTCTTGTCTCAAGGCAAGGGGCTA
>JASEGY010000781.1 GCA_030019105.1 bacterium
TAGCCTATCTTGAATTCGCTTACCCCAAAATATTTATCTTAAGAGCTATATTTATGACTGTGCTGAGTATATGAGTATAGATGAAAGATTAGTGACATGGGGCTAAAATCACAAATCCGTAATCCCATCAATCAAAATTCACCCAATCCCCAGTCATCGTTTTCTAAGGATACCGAATATTAGCTTAAATGTCAAGTAAATTTTTCTATGCCTTCTAATTGAAGCAGTTTCTTTTTCCAGGCAAGGCCGGATGAGAAGCCCCCCAGGGTGCCATCACTTCTAAGAACCCGGTGGCAGGGGATGAGGATAGGAATTGGATTCGCGGACAGGGCCTGCCCCACGGCGCGAGATGCCTTTGGGTTCCCCATAGTTTCGGCTACCCAGCTATAGGTGCAAACCTTTCCGTAAGGGATGGCGCAAATAGTCTCCCAGACCTTCCTTTGAAAAGGAGTAGCCCCTTCCAGGTCAAAAGGATAGTTAAAAGAAACTCTTTTGCCCTCGAAATAGTCAGTAAGGTCACTGGCCCCAGTCTCACTGGTTCCAGTTTTAAAGGGAGCGGGGCTCATTACTAATTCTCCGCTTAATTGTTCTCTTAACTTTTGAAAGGCCTGCTCTTTACTTTCCTGAGGCAAAACAAGGGCCAGGAGTCCCTTTTCTGTAGCGGCTAAAGCCAACCAGCCTTTGCTGGTCGGTAAAAGCCGGCAGTTTATTCTTGACCCTTGCCTTATATCTCTTTTATGTCTTCGTGCCTTCGCAGTTAATTTCATCATTGAGTAATTATTTTACCTCAAAAATCTATTTACGTCAAGGCTAAAAAATAGTTGACTTTCCTCCTTGGTTGGTATATAGTTGTTGACAAATTCCGGCCTTGGTCATCGTTTCGGCCATTGTGACCGACCAGAAACCAGGTTTCTTCAAGAAACCTGGTTTCTACTGACTATACTCAACGCGGGCATAATCTGCGATTTTGTACCTTCTCAATAACTTGGG
>JASEGY010000782.1 GCA_030019105.1 bacterium
CTAAATTTAGGTGTTGGTTTTTATTCGTGTATATTCGTGTTCATTCGTGGCTGAGCAGATACTTTTTTAATACCTCATCGCCATTGAAAAACTTTCCTGGCTGTCAAGGTCACCAGAGACCGCAAATCCGGCTGTCCAGATTAAATATCTGTCCTGAAACATTATTCATCCGGGCCAGATGGCAGACAAAATCAGCCACCTCGTTTACGTCGGACAGTCGGGCCGAGCCGGCCTGGCGGGCCGAGCCGGCCTGGCAGCCCAGGCAGTTTTCTTTTTTTACCCGATTGATTGTTTCTTCACCGGCTTTTAGACCCATATCGGTTAAAAGGTAACCCGGCAGGATAGCGTTCACCTTAATATTTTGAGGGCCAAGCTCAACTGCGGCTGAGCGGGTTAATCCGATCAAAGCGCTTTTGGAGGCAGCATAATTGGCCTGGCCAAAGCCGCCTTTTATCCCGGACAGTGAAGAAACGTTGATGATATGACCGCCGCCGCCCTTAGCCATTACAGGAACAACCGCTTTGATACAATTGAAGGCCCCGGTCAGATTGGTCTCCAGCACCTCTGACCAATCACCTTCTTTTAATCGGACAATCAGGTTGTCTTTGGTCAAGCCGGCATTATTTACCAGAATATCTATCCGTCCCCAGCGCTTCAGGGTTGCTTCTATCATCCCCTTGACTTCATTGGCCATGGCCACATTAGCCCGGTAAGCCAATGCCCTGGCTGAGCCGATCTGTCTGACTACCTCCCCGGCTCTGTCACTATCCTCTTTGTAGTTTACCACGACACGGTAGCCCAAAGAGCCAAATCTAACTGCAATGGCCCGGCCGAGTCCACGTGACGCGCCGGTCACAACGCAGATTTCGGATTGCGAATTACGGATTGCGGATTGGTTATTCATTCACCCAAGAAATCTGTTGTCCTTTACTTAGCGCGGCCTCTGGCCGCAACCAAACCAATTTTGGATTGCAGATTGCG
>JASEGY010000783.1 GCA_030019105.1 bacterium
CAATCTGCAATCCAAAATTGGTTTGGTTGCGGCCAGAGGCCGCGCTAAGGATTTCTATTTCATGCATCGGAGTTGTTCTCGAGCTTCTCTAAGAACCTGATCGGCCGACTTGCAAACCGCTTTACCAGATCTGATTTCCTCATCTCTTTGCTGAATTTCCGATAGCCAGGCAGACTTGATCTCATTATCCTCTATCTCATCCAAGCTTTGGATAAGTATCTCAGCTAATTGAGCCCTTCCTCCAGGAGGCAAAGATAAGACCTCCGATGTGATTTTTCCAAGTTCTATCATCGTCTTTTCTCCTAACTCGTCTCTCCGGTCAATCTATTGATCAAGGCCAACAGACACCCTAAGGCCAAAAAGGCCCCCGGCGGAAGGATCATCACCAGAACCGGTTGATAACCGGCTCCAAAAAGAGATAGTCCCAGGAGAGTGCCATTACCTAAAATCTCTCGCACAGCGCCCACCACAGTCAAAGAAAGAGTAATCCCAAGTCCCATTCCCAGGCCATCAGCCAGGGAAGGAAGCAGTGGGTGTTTGCTGGCAAAGGCCTCCGCCCGCCCCAGGATGACACAATTGACTACAATAAGAGGGATAAAGATCCCCAGGGCCTTATATAGCTTATAATCTATTGCTGCAATTCCCAAATCAACAATAGTAACAAAGGTGGCAATAATCACGATAAAGGTGGGGATCCTTACCTTGGCTGGAATTAATTCTCTGAGAGTAGAAACGGCCAGATTGGCACAAACCAAAACAGTCATAGTCGCGGCCCCCATAGCCAATCCGTTTAAGACCGAAGTAGTCACGGCCAAAGTCGGACACAGCCCCAGGAGCATCCTGAAAATAGGATTCTCCTGAATAATCCCTTTCTTGAAATCCTTAGCGATAGACATAGAACCTCCAATAAGTTTTAATGGTCTTGATCATCGTTTCGGCCATTTAAAATAGGAAGTAAGAAATGGGAAATAGGAAGT
>JASEGY010000784.1 GCA_030019105.1 bacterium
CCTACAACTTACAACCTATTCAAAATCACTATTTATGACCGTGCTGAGTATACCTTAATATTATGTTATGGCAGCCTTTCATCAAGAATTTCCAGAAATTGTCTCACGCTGATAATCTTAACCCCATAAGTTTTTATCTTTGCAATCAAGGCAATATCTCTTTTCAAATCATCATCTCTGGTAACAAGACAACGTGCTTTTCCAGCAACAGCCGCTTCAAGAAACATATTATCTTTCGGATCACGACAAAAGGGAAGAGAAAACTGAGGTTGGATTATGATACCTTCCGTTAATATCAAATCCATCCAGTAGTCGATACCTTCTTGATCCAGATTAAATTTGCCTTGCAACTTGCCGATTAGTTCGTCAATTGTTGCTTGAGAAAACACGAGCGTGAACTGCTTTTCTTTCCAGGATTCTATAATTAGATGAGGCTTGCCATGCCAGAAAATTCCTGAGATGAAGATGTTTGTGTCAATTACCACCCGAATGGACGCTTCATGCTCTGTCAATAATCTTCTCCACTTCTTCGTCAGTTAAGTTTTCCGGATCATAGTCGTGGTCTTGGAGCCATTTGCGGAAATGTTGTTGAGAGTGTTTTATCGCAAGATCAAAATACTGGTGTCGGCTTTTTCTATCACTAAGCATTTTATTAGCCAAAACCACTTTCTCTTTTGGGGATAATTGGTCAGCAATAGCTAAAACTTGATCAAAGGTTAACTTTATTTTTCCGTCTCTGGTAGCTATAGCAGGCATTTCAGCCCCTCCTTCCTGGTAAAAATTTCTTTAACCATTGAAAATTAGGCCTTGTTCATCGTTTGGGCCAAGAGTGGATTTCAAAATTGGTAGCCGCAACCTTTAGGTTGCGTAATACCTCGCAGGCTAAAGCCTGCGCCTACCGATTAATTGTTTATCCATGTTTCGGCCTTGTTCATCGTTTCGGCAAATAGTGCTTGACCAAATTGGGTGTTGTAGTT
>JASEGY010000785.1 GCA_030019105.1 bacterium
TGGGGGACGTAGTTAAAAAACGTGTGCGCCGAGCAAAGCTCCTTAGCTCTTGCCAGTGAGAGTCTGGCCTGGACAAAGGTTAGCCGCCAGTCCAGCACCAAATCCCACGCATAGGGAGGTAACGAACTGGGGGATTTAGGGGACGGTGGTGCGGAAAGTGCTTAACAGAAAATATAGTCGATTAGTCAAGCACTCCCAGCACCACCGTCCCCTAAGGTTCCTAAGGTTCCCAGCACCACCGTCCCCTAAGGTTCCTAAGGTTCCCCATAGTTTCGACAGCCTGTGCAATGCAAATAGGCCACCAGAGGAAATTACACAATGAGCAAAACACTGGAACTAATCCCAAATCAAAAAGAAAAAATGAAGCCTTTCTTTGAGTCTGAAGAAGCATATCAGGAATTTCGGAGAAGCTTTGCTGAAGAAATAAAGCCTGATTTGGAACGTTTTCGTGAAGCGCGTCACCAAAGCGAAGAAAAAGCTAGACATCACTGGGTGAAATAGAAGATGATCGCCACCAGCGTCGAAAGGGGCTTGATTGTATATGAGGTAGCGATGTTTCCAGGCATTTTCCCACCTCGTACTTCTTTACGATCTTCTCTACCGAATCTTTCAATACTTGCTCATCTGTTATCTGTTTCTTCCCCCTTCCTCGTTCAGGGGTTAAGGCGCATATCTTCTTTTGGGCATTTTCCAGTCGCTTTTCTAATCCCTTCTTCTTTTGATCGGCATATGAAAGAGACCTTAGTATCAATACCCGTTCTGTCCATTTAATCTCCTCTCCATTTATGCTGCCTGATTGTGTCCGTTCAATCTCATATCCTTTAGCGGCCAGCACTTTTTCACCCTTGTTGTTCTCCACATAAACATTGGTTAGTTCTCCTCTTTTGTCTTTGAGAACCCCTTTTCTTATCCATTCAGGCATCTCTTCTGCTGTGTTACCGGTCAAGGGTAAAGGACATAGATAGTGACTCTT
>JASEGY010000786.1 GCA_030019105.1 bacterium
CCAAATTGAATATCAAATTGAAGATACAGTGAGAAGTGATAAAAATGAAACGAATAAAAAAAGAGAAGAGCTTCAGGATGATAAGTATGGTTGTTCGCTATGGGTGTTGTTATGGATTGGTGGAACTACTTTGTTAGTTGAGCTTGACGCCCGTATGTTAGTGATAATTTATATATGGGTTATTTTACCTGGAGGCTGGTTTATTGCTAAAGGAATATTAAAAGCTTTAGGCTACCTACTTTATACCGAAAAAGATTTTTCGCAATTTATAGCCGAAAAACAAAGAGAAAAGAGTGAAATTGAGAAATGTCGCAATAAACTAAGTAGTATCCTCTTCAAATTTAAGGGTAACTCGGGACATCCCCTCAAATTAAGTTGGTAAATGCTCTATCCAGTATACAAAAATCTTGTATTGTTGATTACTACCTTTTTACTCACCATTAAATTTGAAGAGGATACGGGTAAATAATATCCTGCCGGGGATACTCCTGATTTTGGACTTCCTGCATGTGCTTGAACGATTGTGGACCACAGCCCACGCCTTGTATGATGAAGGAACAGAGAAGGCAACGGACTGGGTACGCAGCCATGCATTGATGATCCTCCAAGGTAAGGTTAGTCAGGTGGTTAAAGGTATGCGCCAAAGCGTGACCAAACGCAATCTTCGAGGGAAGCAAGGCAAAGCCATTCTCGATGCGGCAAAGTACTTCTACCGCAACCGTAGCCGTATGCGTTACCACGAATACCTTGCCTCAGGCCTGCCGATTGCCTCGGGTGTAGTGGAAGGCACCTGCAAAAATTTGGTCAAAGACCGGATGGAGCGTTCAGGTATGCGATGGCAGATTGACGGTGCCGAGGCAATGCTAAAGCTTCGCGCCATCAACCTCAGTGATGATAGGGAACATGGGGGACGTAGTTAAAAAACGTAAGAAATCGCCCTAACAGCCTGTCTC
>JASEGY010000787.1 GCA_030019105.1 bacterium
AGCCCAGTAAAATCAAGCATAAATCATAGAAGTCCCAATTTCAAAACGGTCTCCACTTTTACGTTCCCATGGTGGTCAACTTTTCGATTGACAAAAACACATTAGCAGAAACGGTGTAATAAGGTGGAGGTCTTGGAGGATAACTCATAATCCGCGTGTCGTAGGTTCAAGTCCTACAGGGCCCACCAATATCAATTAACAATTATCAATTGCACAGGATAAGCAATAAGAAAGGGATATGAGACTCGAATAGTCTTATATCCCTTTCTTTATTTCTGCGCGTAACAATAAGTTTGATCCGGTCTTATTCTTCAGGGCCAACAATAGCATCTGAAGGACAGACTTCGACACAGGTCCCGCAATCAGTACAGGCCTCCGGATCGATGGAGTATTTTTCTTCACCTTCGCTAATAGCGTCTGCCGGACACTCCTCTATACATACTCCACAAGCAACACACTCATCAGTAATTTTATAAGCCATTAAACTTGTTTCACCTCCTTTATAATTATTAATTGGGGTATCCGCTTGACACCCCCACCCGGGTTTCTTGGCCCACACTTTCCGACGCCCGCAGTACGGACATTGAAATCCTTCGGGCTAACGAAGCTTAAACAAATACTCAAAGCATGCTTCCTCAGTCGCGAAGCGTTGTTCGAACTCAAGCAGTATTCTTGGATAGTCCTCCATGGAGGACTATTTTACACCAAATCGTTGGGGGTGTCAAGCGGATACCCATGCGCATTAACTTAAGGATTGATCCCCACATCTCCCATCTATTCGATGTAAGATTTGGATGCTTATATAAACCTATGCTTAAAATTGCTAAGATTCGGCTCTGCTTGCTACCATCAAAATGTGCTTAAGTTGATGCCTATGGGGGTGTCAAGCGGATACCCCAATTAGATAATTTAAGACTTCTTGTTTATCCTTTCTGGTAGCCATCAC
>JASEGY010000788.1 GCA_030019105.1 bacterium
CGCAATCGTAACATTCTCGCGGACAACGCAAATGTTGCGGGGTAATAGTATATAGAAACTTGGAAAGATTTTGCCAATAGCTCATCTATTTTTGACTATACACCAAATAATCGAATATGTCAAGGGAAAACGTCATCTTAAATCACCCTGATCAAACACCCTTACCTGTCGAATAAATCGCCGGATTTCCTGATGATCCTTCTTGCCCGGCAAGGATTCTACTCCACTGCCCACATCAACCCCAAAAGGTCGAACCCTTTTTATGGCCTCGGCCACATTATCCGGCGACAGCCCCCCGCTGAGGATAATGCGGTATTTAGAAGATATGTCCGCTGCCAGACCCCAGTTAAAGGTCTTGCCTGTGCCGCCGGGCTGACCTTTAACGTAGGTATCTAAAAGGTAGGCATCAACCTCGTATTGAGAAATATCCGCCAGACTGGTTTGATCTTTAACCCGAATAACCTTAATAGTTTTAATCGCGCCAAATGAACGGCAAAACTCAGGGGATTCCTGCCCGTGAAATTGGAGGGCCGTAAGCGGACAGGAGGCAATGGCTTCCTGTATCTCCTGAAGTGGTTGGTTCAGGAAGACACCAACCAGGCTGACTAACGGCGGGAGTTTCTCTGCAATTTTGACTGCCCGGGACAGCCCGATCCGTCTTGGGCTTTCAGAAAAAATAAAACCCAGGGCATCCGCTCCGGCTTCAACCGCCGCTAAAGCGTCTTCTACTTGAGTAATCCCGCATATCTTGATTCGAGTCATTACTTATTCCTTTGAGGCATTATACCATACAACTCCTTATTTTGCAACCAAAAGTTTAGGTAAGCGTTCACGGTTACCAGGGCAATCGCATCAAAATAATTATTATCTCTCGCCGTGACTAACAAAAACGCCTAAAGTTTTGGCCCTGAGAGCGCGTGCGCATCTCG
>JASEGY010000789.1 GCA_030019105.1 bacterium
CAATAATTCATCAATGTTAACTATATACTTCTACTATATTTACGTTTTATTGTATGTTTACTTTACAGCTTCTGCAACACGGTTTCACTGAATGCTTACGTCAGGGGCCAGGATGAAAATAACAACTGGCTGACTGATACTGACACCTGGCCCGTGGTTGTTTCTAAGCCCTATTCGGCCATCCAGGTTCAGAAGGTGGCCAACCAGGGATACGTTAACGCCGGTGAGACCGAGAGCTACCATATTACTGTTACCAACCAGGGCAATGAAACACTCTACGATGTTGACCTCTACAATACCCTGCCGGCTCAGTTGACCAATGTCTCGGCTGATCCAACCTGGTCGGATCATACCGACACTTACGCCCACTGGCATATCGGCGCCCTTGACCCGGGCCAGGCCTATGAGGTCAGATTGACCGTTAGTTGTGATATTACGGCCGCGGCTAAGACCATCCTGGACAACACTGTCTCGGTAGATGGCATAGATTCCCAGGGCACTATCCTGACAGATTCTGATAGGGCAGCGATCACCGTTACCGAGAAGTATGCAGCCATAGATGTGGAGAAGGTCGCTCTTTCCGGCATTATTGAGAATAATCGGGAAGAATCCTATCTTATCACTGTGACCAACAATGGCAACCAGTCCTTAAGTGATGTTGTCCTTACCGATACCATTCCGGAGTTCCTTAATTATGTTGAAAGCGATCCGGAGGGCGATGTCTCCCCTGGAGGAACAAAGGGGATAGTTACCTGGGACAGCAGCAATATACCTGCCTTTGCCTTGTTACCTCCCGGCCGGTCGGTAGATATCCGGTTAACGCTGAGAGCTGATACGGATGCGAGTTTCCACACTTCCAGGATAGATAATATTGGTATCCTCTTCAAATCTATTGGTATATCTGATTGTAGGTTGTAGGTTGTAGGT
>JASEGY010000078.1 GCA_030019105.1 bacterium
TTGTAGGTTGTAGGTTGTAGAAGTAACTTACAACCTACAACTTACAACCAAATTGTCCTGAGTTATTGAGAAGATACAAAATCGCAGATTATGCCCGTGTTGAGTATAGATTGATTTGGTTGTGGCAGGAGACCGCGCTATGAAACTGCAAGAACTAATCCATGTCCCTCCTATTAAAACGGTTATCCAGTTAGCCGATGCTTCCTCCTCAGATCAGGCTAAACTGAGCGAACTGCTCACCAGCTTTGTCGTTACCGAAGAGATCAAGTTCAACCTCCGGATCTTCTTAGAGACAATAGCCGGAAGGCAAGGGATGGGCTTCTTTCTCATGGGCCATTATGGCACGGGCAAGTCTCATTTCTTAGCCGTCCTCTCCATCCTCCTCAAACATAACTGGAGCTGGCCGCTCTTAAAGGACGAGATATTTACCCACTTCAACTACCTTAAAGAGCGTAAATTCTTAGTCGTTAAGACCCCGCTTCATCTTTATGCCGCTGATTCCACCTTAGAGGAGATCATCCTCTCTTGCCTCGAAGCCCAGCTCCGGCAGGACACCCAAAAGGAAGTAGTTCTTGCCCGGGAAAGCAGCTTGCTCAGTAATTTCAACCGCTACATCCTGCCCCACCATCCTGATTTCTACCGGCAAGCAGAATCGGATGAAGCCCGCTGGCCGGGCATGGTCAGAGAAAAGCCCACCCTGTCAGCCTCCTTAGTCTTAAAGTATCTCCAGACCCTGGAATCTACTCCCATCCGCATCCATTATGAGCGGCAGGATGCCTTTGAAAAAGTAGAAAAATACCGGCAGACTTACGGTTATGATGGGGTGCTGCTCTTTATTGACGAGCTTTCTGAATTTTTGAGGTCCAAACCAGACCCGTCTTCCTTTAATGAAGACATCCGCTTTCTTCAGTATTTAGGCGAACTCTCGGCCGGCACCCCCCTCTGGATAGTGGCCTCCCTTCAGGAAAGGATAGAAGAGACCGGCCATATCCACCAGGACCTCTTTAACCGCATCAAAGACCGTTATCCCAAACGGCTTACCCTCTCCTCCAGTCATATCACCAGTCTGATCAGTAAGCGGCTTATTTTAAAAAAGCCGGGCGCAGAGGCAACCATCCAAAAGATATACAAACAGTTGACAGAGAACTTCCCCGGCCTCAAAGTCTCACGTGAGGATTTTATTAGCATCTATCCGGTACATCCTTACACCTTAAAAATGCTGGAAGGACTAATGAAACTTTTCTCCCAGCACCGGGGGGTGGTTGACTACATCCATCACCAGATCAGGGGTGACCCGGACCGAAAGATTCCCGGCATGTTAGAAGAAGAGGCCGATCATCTCCTTAGCCCTGACACCATCTTTGACCATTTTCAGACCAGGATGCGGGAAATGGTGGAGACTGAAAGCTATTACAATATTGGCTACAAGTACTTTTCTCAGCAAATTCCCCGGATATTTGAAGACCGGAAGGCTAAAGACCTGGCCCTGCGCCTGATCAAGATAATGATCCTCACCGAGGTCTCCCCTTTAGAAAACCGGCACACCGTGCGGGAATTAACCGATATGCTCCTTTACCGGGTCAGCTCCTTAGAGGCCGGGATTAATTATGACTACATTCGGGAGACAATCTTAGAGCCTTTATTGGCAGAGGCCGGCTACATTAAATCCGTTCCGGCAGAGGACGTGCTTGACACGGTTTACTATTTGGACTTAGAGGCCAATGCCGCCCAGATAATTGCCCAGGAGACCAAGGGGATACTTAAATCTTTAGATGACATAAATGCCTGGCCGGAGATCCTTAAGTTGGTCAATCCCCCTTATCTGCCCCTCTCCGACCTCCTCTCTTCAAAGGTAAACAAATCCTACATAAAATGGCAGAACACTACCCGGCAGGGGAGGATATATCTGCTGGACCTGCGTGCTCTAAGCCTTCAGGAACTTCAATCACTTTATGACAGTTTGGGGGTGGAAGAGGTGGATTTTGGCCTCATCATCGGCTTGCCCGGAGAGGTCAAAGAGCAGAGGGATTATATCCGGCGCATCCTTGAGTTCAGCCCTGAGAACCGGCTGAGTTCACTGGCTATGGTCTGGCTCCCCACAGAGATTCAAGATAAAGAGTCAATAATGACCACATACTCCCATCTTATTTTAAAGAGGCGGCTTGAATCCAACCCGGAAACCAGGGACCTCCTCAAACTCCTGAATGGGATCCTGGAAAAGGAGCTGGCCCGGGTGCGGGAGATAGTGGTGGAATCATATTTTGCCGGCGAGATATTCAACCTGAAGGGCCAGGTGAAGACTAATTTCAAGGAATTAGGTTATTTGCCCTTAGAAAAGATGCTCGGCGATATCCTGAATGAGCCGCTTTCCGAGGTCTATCCCAAACACAGAGAGATTATGCCCTATACCGATACTATTTCCCAGCACCTTGTGGAAATGCTCTGGGAGGGATTTATACTTGCGGGTAAAATAAGCATCAAGCAGGCTAAAGAAGGCGGGTTGCCAACACCGATTGAAGGGGTGATGCTCCCCTTAGGAGTGGCTAAACGGTCAGGGAATAACTATCTCCTCCTGGTTGATCCCGGTAAAAATGAATTCCTGGCTAATTATCTGGCTTACATCCTTCCGGGGCAGTGCATTTCCTATCCTGAGCTTTACCTTAAATTGCGAAAAGGGCCTTACGGATTGACCCGGCATCTCTTCATCTTAGTTTCAAGTCTCCTTATCCATACCGGTTATCTAACCCCCTACCGGGAAGGCCGGCTGGTTTCTTTCAATTCTCCGGCCAGGCTTTACACCGGCGGGGTGGATGAATTTGGCGAGGGGAAGCTGATTGAGACAGATTACCAGCAGTTATTACCCCATGCTGAATTCATCTTTGGAGATATCCCGGCCCCCTTCAATCTGTCTATTCAAAAGGCGCTCGGGGAGATGTGCCACAAATTTAAGCAGGAAACCACCGGCCGGATCGAGGAGACCAAGCGGCTAATTGACCGGTATCAGGGATATTCCTCCTTCCAGCGGCTTCCTCTGGCAGAGCTTAAGACCCAAATGGATGAGATATCAGCCCTGTGTGATGAAATCAAAACCTCCTACGACTCGAAACAGGGTTTAGAAAGGATGCTGGGATTTTTAAAGAACCACCCCCAATTGCCCATTCAATTCAGAAGTTTTGGCCACTTCACCCATTTTCTTCAGGTAGAAGTCACGGAATACAACCGGATTTGTAATTATCTTACCCATCCCAAACTATTTATTCCCGCCTCTTCCGGCCTGAAACAAAGGCACGCTCTCTTGTTAGATGGCCTTAAAGATGTAGGCGGGGCCATCCTGAGCGGGGAATTCGAGGCATTTAAGGCCGGGGCGTATCAGTTCTTTGACCAATTCCAGGAGGAATATCTGGCCAGCCACGATAATTTCTATAGCCAGGATTACTTTGATCGAATCAAGACCATCAAGGAGACCTTTGAATACGGCCTTCTCCAGAAGCTCTCCCGGATTTCTTTAGTTTCCGTAGAGAATGATGTGGTGAAGATAGAGATGATGCTTCACTCCGGGCCGTCCCGGTGCCGGCATAATCCCGGGGCAGAATTAAGTTTTCTCCCGATGTGCGGCTGCGGATATAAACTGGAGCAGAAATTGGAGGCCCCGACGCCGGAAGAGATAATCAACTGTATCCGGAAGGGTATAGCCGAATATGCCCGGGCATTTGCTTCTGGGGAATACCGAGAGAAGTTGGAGCCCTACATGCATGCCTTGAGCAAATTGGGCCGGCAGGAAGAGCTGGCTAACTTAAATAAACTCTTAGAGCTGCCCGCTGACGACCCACCGCGGCTAATGACTGATCTCAGATACCTGCTCACCAGCGATTTAACCGCCGAGGTGAATAAGGCCCTCAGTGGCCAGGTGCTGGTGATAGAAAGAGACCTGGATGAGTTAATCGAGCGTCTCGCTTTCAGGAAATTCTCCAGGACAGACTTGATTTCAGAGGTGCAGGGATGGATAGATAAAGGGGAGAAGGTGAAGGATGGGGTTTACATTCAGATCAAAAGGGGAGGTCTCGAGGAGCAAGGGGCAAATCTGGAGCGCTACGGCCAGGTAAGGGATGCCATTGCGGAAGAAGGCAGCCGGTTTGAGGAGGCCTTCTGGCTTACCTGCTGCCTCCATCAGCATCAAATGTGGCACAGGCGTCTCGCCTGTGATCCTATTCACAGCCGGGACGGCGGTGCTGCTCAAAAGGCCGAGGAGAGCCTGCTCTTAAAGACGGGCTACCGCATCAATTTCTCCAGACTTGACGAAATCGCTGCCCTGGGGGAACAGCTCCTTAAATCAGGCGCTGAGGAAGAGATAAAGAGGGTGGAGCAGCAATTGAATCAGGAGATGGTGCTTTCCGAGTTAAAGATATCCTCATTGGAACCGGCTGAATTGCTGACTATGTTGGAGCAAGAGTCTGTATTCAGGTTTGTCTCCAAAGCGGCCGGCCGGAATTTAATCAGGCATCTTATTTCTGAGGCAGGACTTATTAAAGATGCCTCTCTAAAGGAATCTTTTAAGAGGCTGCAAAAGAGGGACGATTGGCCCCATCTTTCGATAGTCGTGGATGTTTACCGGATATTGACTCTGCTGGCCAGGCATTAAGAGGGTGTCTGAGAAGTCCCCACCGGAGATTGCTGATTGCGGGTAATTTTAGTTGACAAATTACGGTTTTTATGTTACAGTTCAGCCGTAACGAATAGGCTGTAAATTTAAGGGAAGGTAACTACACAGCCTCTTTATTAACCACGAATGAACACGAATTATCACGAATTTTTATATAGTGGTTAAGAAAAAGATTTTGGGGTTGGCTATCCTTTGGAGTTCAGGCTTTAGCCTTTCATAAGTAATGAAATCCTAAAGGATTAACTCCGAAAGCTACATAGTCTATCTTGAATTCGCTTACCCCAAAATATTTATCTTAAGAGCTATAGCACACGGATGATACGGATTCGACGGATTTTTACTGATTTTTATTATCCGTGTCTATCCCTCTCATCCGTACAATCCGTCTTCTATTTGCCTCATCGGCTAAATTCAGGTATTGTTTTTATTCGTGTATATTCGTGTTAATTCGTGGCTGAGTTACAAGGGGAGAAGAGAATGGCAAATCCATTTAAGTTAAGAGGAGAGGTTGATCTGCGGAGTTTCTGTAATCGGGCGGATGAAAGAAGACAGTTGTTCCTTGATATGAAAAGCAGTCAGAGCGTTGTTCTTTACTCTCCACGCAGATACGGTAAGACCTGGTTAATTAAAGCAGTTTTGAAGGATCTTAAGAAAGAGGGACTTTCTACAGTCTATCTTGATTTATTCGCTATCTACTCAAGACAACATTTTGCAGAAAAATACGCCAGAGAGATTCTGACCTCTCTGGCGTTGTCAGCCCGGGAAATGGAAGCTTTCTGTTCAGAAATCTTCATTGGAAGAAACTATCGGATATTCCTGTCTGTCCAAAACAAATATAGTGTAGAGTTTTCTGTGCTTCCGACTGATCTGAATCGTTTTGAAGAGATAATCTACAATCTCCCTCAGATAGCCGCCGAAAGATTCGGAAAGGAACTGACGGTCGTCTTTGACGAGTTTCAGGACATAAATAGGCTTAATGGAGAGCAAATGGAAAAAGTGATCAGGGCTTACACCCAGAATCATACCCGGGTTGGTTATCTTTTTGCAGGAAGTAAGCGTCGTCTTTTGGTTAATATGTTCACGGACGAAAGACACCCTTTTTATCGCTCGGCAAGACTTATGCCTGTTGCGAAGATAGCTGATACTCATTGGAAAGATTTTGTTAAAAGACTGTTTACTCAAGATAAATTGGAGATCGAGGATTGCTTCATTAAAGACGTCTTAAGGATAACTCAAGGACATCCTTATTACACCCAGTTGGCTTTTTATCTTATCTGGAATCTATCCTCAGAGAAAAAAGAATGTTCCCTTTCTATCTTAGAAGAAGAGATGCTTTCCTATCAAAACGATGACTTTATTAACATCTGGGATAATTTAACTTTATCCCGGCAATTACTACTTATTGCCCTGGCCAGGGAAGAGACTGCCCATCCATACGCCGGAGATTATCTTCTTTCCCATAGGTTGGGCAGCGCTTCCAATGTTCAGGAAGCAGTAAGGTATTTAGAAAGAGAAGACATCATTGAAAGATCTGAGAATATCTACCGAATAGTGGATCCACTCTTTCGCCAGTGGATTTTAAAAAGGGTGCTTTAATCTGAAGGTAACCGTTCAACCAGGTGAAAAAAGGAACCAGAGTATACAGGTTGAAGACTTTTTCTAACCGCACAGGTCGCAAAGTTGCCCCGAAATATTGAGAAGATACGCATTTGGCACATTCCGCAATCCGCAATCCGCAATCCGCATTCGGCAATCCGCAATTGTTACATCCCAATGCCATCGATAGTCGCTCCACAGGAGGGACACCGCCTCTCGCTCAGTTCGTTTTTTAAAACCGCAAAACCATATCGCTGAATGAGTAATCGACCGCAGTCAAAGCAAAAGGTTGATTCGCTTTCTTCGCCAGGGACATTTCCGACATAAATATACCGAAGTCCTGCTTGTTTGCCTATATCTATGGCAAGTTTGAGGGTATCCACCGGCGTAGAGCGAAGATGCGTCATCTTGTAGTCAGGATGAAACCGGCTGATATGCCACGGGATTTCTACCCCTACGTCCGCGATAAAACCGGCTATCTGAGTAAGTTCTTCCTTAGAGTCATTCTGCCCGGGTAAAACCAGGGTAGTTACCTCAACCCAGATGTCGAGTTCCCTCATTAATCTAATAGAAGAAAGAACCGGCTCTAATCCGGCCTTGCAAATCCTCCGATAAAAGTCCTCCCGAAAGGATTTAAGATCAACATTAGCCCCATCAAGGTAAGGGGCAATAGTTTTCAGGGCTCCGGCAGTCATATAGCCGTTAGTGACAAAAATATTAGCCATGCCCTCCGCATGGGCCAGCCGGGCGATATCGCAGGCATATTCAAAGAAGATAGTCGGTTCAGTGTAAGTGTAAGAAATACTTTGGCAACCATGCTCTTTAGCTGAATCAACAATCTGTTGGGGCTCAACAAACTGTCCTCTGCCTTCGGAAACCGAAGCCTGAGATATGTTCCAGTTCTGGCAGAACCCGCACCTGAAATTGCAGCCAACCGTGGCAATGGAAAAAGAGGTGGAACCCGGATATAGATGAAAGATGGGCTTTTTTTCAATAGGATCGATATTTAAGGCTACCGGCTTCCCATAGACTAAGCTGTAAAGCCTCCCCCCACGATTCTGTCTGACCTGGCAGATGCCTAATGAACCTTCACATATTTTACACCTGTGAGCACAAAGGTTACATCTGACCTGGTTGTCTTCTAATTTCTCGTAAAGCATCGCCTCTTTAGACATATCCATAGCGCGGCCTCCCACCGCAACCAAACCAAACTTATCACAAGGAACATAAAAGACACAAGGGACACAAAGGACACGAAAAACCGATTACCGATCACCTGATTATGATTACCGATCACCTGATTATAATATTACCCCGCAACATTTGCGTTGTCCGCGAGAATGTTACGATTGCGGATTGAAATTGGAAATTAGAAATTAGGCTTTCACGCTTTTCCTAATTTCCAATTTCCAATTTCCAATTTCAGCGTTCCATAATCCGCAATCTGCAATCCAAGATTGGTTTGGTTGCGGCAGGAGGCCGCGCTAAGATTACCGATCACCGATTATCACCCGATGCAATATCTGACTCAACTCCGTGATCTTATATGGTTTAACTACCACACCACTAAATCCGTATTCTCTAAACCCAGCCATTATCGGATCAGTGGAATAGCCGCTGGAAACAATGGCCTTAACTTCAGGATCAAATTCGATAAGTTCCCGAATAGCTACCCTACCCCCTACACTGCCAGGAACGGTTAAATCCAAGATAACTGCCTTAAAGGGTTGCGCCGATTCCTTTGCTTTTTTATATATTTCAATCGCTTCAGCTCCATCTTTAGCGAAATCTACTTCATAACCAACCGCCTTAAGCAGCCCACTCGTAACTTTCCGGATATCTTCCTCATCATCCATCAGGAGTATCTTCCCTTCTCCTCTAACTATTTCATCTGTTTCTTTCTCCTTAATGGTAATCCCCACTTCAGTAGCAGGCAAATAAATATCGAAGGTTGTCCCAATTCCGACCTTAGATGTTACATAAATATATCCCTGATGTCTTTTGATTACGGCAAAACTGACCGCCAGCCCCAGACCGCTTCTTTTGTGTTTGGTACTGAAAAAAGGATCAAAAATCTTGGGGAGAATTTCTTTTGATATGCCGGACCCTTGATCCTGGATGGAAATCTTTAGGTAGTTTCCCTCTTGAAGGGGCAAGGCGCTTTGTGCCTCTACAATTATATTTTCCGCCTTAACCTTTATTATCCCACCTTCCGGCATAGCATCCCTGGCATTAAGGATAAGATTATTAATCACCTGACTGATCTGCCTGACATCACATTCGATCGGCCAGAGGCTATCTGATATTGAAAATTGATATTTGACATTGGAGCCACTTAGGATAAATCCGGCTGTATCCTTTAGTAATTCTGCAATAGAAGCAGGTCTCTTAATGGGTGCTCCCCCTCTGGCAAAAGCAAGCAACTGGCCCGTTAAATCCTTCGCCCTCAAAGATGCGTTCTCTGCCAGGGTTAATTTATCAAAACCTTTATCTTCAGGTTTTCCATACATCTTTGCCAGAGAAATATTACCTAAAATGGCCGTTAAGATGTTGTTGAAATCGTGGGCTATCCCGCCGGCCAGGATACCGATCGATTCCAGTTTTTGTATTTTTACGAGTTCCTCTTCCATTTTCCGCTTTTCAGTGATGTCGCGGAATACCAGGACCACCCCGATAATATTACTGTCTTTACGAATAGGCGCACCACTGTTCGCCAGCGCCCGTTCTGTCCCATCTCTGGCAATAAGCGCCGTATTGTTAATCAGCCCAACGGCTTTACCGGCTTCAAGCACTTTTCTTACCGGGTCTTCGCCCCGCTCACGTGTTTGTTCATTGATGATATGAAAGACTTCGGCTAAAGGTTTGCCCACGGCTTCTTTCTGTCTCCAGCCGGTTAAACCTTCCGCCACTTTATTGATCAAACCTATCTTCCCTTTTGTATCAGTCGCAATGACACCATCCCCAATGCTGGCGAGGGTGACGGCTAAGCGTTCTTTTTCGACCTCCAGGGCTTCTGTGCGCTCTTTGACCAACTCCTCAAGGTGCCGGCGATATTTCACCAGATCTTCCTCTGCCTGCTTGCGCTCGGTAATTTCTCTTATCACCCTCTTATGCAAAAGACACCCTTCTAAGGAGATGGTGAACTTGGAAACCACATCTCTGAGTTGATTAAGCTCTCTCTCTTCAAATGAAGTTTTCCTTGTCACAGAAAAGATCTTTAGCAGACCTATGTTTCCCAGGGTAAATATGGTAAAAACGCCTTTATCTATTCCCTTCTCAGTGATGAGCCCTGAAAAATCATCATCCGAAGAGGCCAGAGAAAGGAACTCTTTATCTTTTAGCTTAGTAAAAAGCGGGTGGCTAAGAGGAATACAGGTATTTTTTATCCGGAACTCGGGGTTGGCATAAACTAAGGTCGCATACCCTTTATCCTCTTCATCAGGCAGGTATTCGTTCTTTATCCAGACGGAGGAATAAGCCAGGTCTTTGCGGGCCATAAGCGTTTTCAGGAAAACATCACATTCCGTCCTCAAATTCAATGACCTTCCGACCGAAAGGGATAATTCGTAAAGCAATGAAATATCTTTTATTACCTCGACAGGATTTCTCTTATCACTCATACAATACCCCGACTACAATAGTTTTGTTAAATAATTCAAGGAATCCCTCACCATAAGAGGAAATCTCTCCAATGGTCAAAATGCCCTCGGGAACACACTCTTCATCTATCGCCCGAATCTTCTTCCTCACTGTTTCTAATTCCCTGGCGAAATCCTCTCCCAGAAAAAGAACCCTGGAAATACAATCAGCCACTAAAGTACAGCATATTTTCTTTCCCTCAAGTCCCTGGGAATCAGCCGCAGCCTGACCGGCCGCCTGGATCAGGGAAGGCTTCGTTCCTTTTAAAATGCCCAGAACCGTGTTCTCAGGCACTTCACCGACACAGATCAGTTCTCCCTTTTCATTTGCGGCAAAAGGGTCGCGGACAATATCCTCGGCCCCTTCTTTGTATATCCCAAAGGGATATTCCATGGCGAGATTATAAAATTTTTCCGTAGTTAGCTTCCTGCCTGAATCACCTTCCACTGTTTCCTTGTAAACCTCAAAGGCATTCTCCCAATTCAATTCAGCCACAATATTTTTATGTGTTTTGGTGGCCACAATCGGCCCGCCAGGCCGGCTCGGCCCGCCAGGCCGGCTCGGCCCCATTATTCTTTCCCAACCATGACGGACTCCGAGGCTGCTTTCCAATTTGACAAAGGTAACCACGGCCGCATCCTGGACAAATCCTTCCGGGGAAAAAATGCACGGTGACTGCTTTAAACTGAGCGAGCCGGCCCCCCCTCCAAAATAGTGGACAGAATTACCCAACTGGTTAAACATTCCGGCAAGAAATAAGGCAATGTTGGCCGTCAGCCCATCCACTAAAATAATGGCCGTATACTTTTTGTCTGAGTCCCCGGGGACATTTTCTCCGAAATCAGGGAGGGCAATCCTTTCCGTATCGAGTCCTTTTATCAAAAATGGCTTTTCCAGAGCAGGCAGAACAGTAATAATGGCCCCTTCCTCATACTTCCTATCATCGTAAATAATACCCGGAAATATCCCGCCAAAGAAATTGATCCTATCCCGGTTAAGCCCTGAAATCATCCGGGAGATATCCGGCTTATTCTTCTCACCGAGCAGAATCAAGACCACCTCGTCATCCTTGACCTCCATCTTCCTGATTGCCTCTATTATCTCTTTTGAATCAGTTTTAGATAGATACATCTTGTCTTATCCCTCCTTGAATGTAGTCAGAAAGACGGCCTTGTTCATCGTTTCGGCCATTGGAGCAATTTTGTAGTGGTCGAGCTTGATCGACATTACGGCAGAGCAAGCTCTGCAACTACAAAAAAGCTCGTAAGTGGCCGA
>JASEGY010000790.1 GCA_030019105.1 bacterium
CATCATTGTGGTCAAAGATAGACGCAAAGGCAGAGAGGGCCTTGGCGCCCTGGTCATCTATCCGGCTGGTGGGCCCCAGACAACCGGTGCAGGGCATGTTCCCCTTAGGACAGGCCCCCTCGCAGCCGGCCCGGGTGACCGGGCCCATGCAGAGCAGCCCCTGGGCCAACAGGCACTTTTCATTATCAATTATTATCTGATGCGGCCGATAGAACCGGTCGATCAACAGCTTCTCAGGCTTGGTCTCCTGACGGGGACACTCATCGCACAGGGCAATGTCGGGAGCGAGCACCGTTCCCTTAGGGGGTAACTTGCCCTCCAGAATAGCCGTAACTGCATTCATTATCAGCTTGACCGGAGGGACACAGCCGGGCAGATAATAATCGACATCGAGACACTGGTCCAACGCCTTGACGGTCCTCCGGAAGGCCGGCAGGGTTAGCGTCCCCTCCTTCACCTTTGTCTCTACCCGGGGCATTACTCTTTCCGGGTTGTCAGTGCTCTCCGTCTCCAGATAGACCCGCTTCAACAGCTCTTCCCGGTCGTAGAGGTTAGCCAGCCCCGGGATACCCCCTGTGTAGGAGCAAGCGCCAAAGGCAACGATGAGTCCCGCCTTCTTTCTCAGCAGCCCGACCATCTCTTCCTGCTCCGAGGTCCTGATGGCGCCGTTGATGAAACAGACTGCCATCTCTCTATCCTTCATGGCCTCGACATCCTTACGCTTGAAGTCAAGGGCAACAGGCCAGAAGACGATGTCCACGGCCGCCACCACCGTTAGAATGTCCTCCGCCAGGTCAACTACGGCCTCTTCACATCCGCCGCAGGAAGCACACCAGTAAAATCCGACTTTCGGTTTGGCCATCTTGAAACCTCCTTAGAGCCTATCCCAAAACCTCTCCCGCGTGACCAGAAACCAGGTTTCTTGA
>JASEGY010000791.1 GCA_030019105.1 bacterium
CTCGTTTAGATGAGGCCATCGCTAACCTTAAGCTCGCCTTAGAATATAATCCCCATTATATATTCTGCTCTTTCTATCTCTCTAACTGGAAGTTTATCTGTCTTTTTCACAAATCCATGAGTAATTACAATCTTTTGGCCAAAGAAAAAATACAGAAAACGATAATGATTTGAACTAAAAACCATTCTAAGTTCCCTGATTTTACCCTTCACCACATCAGCATAAGGTCTGGGCAAATTAGGCCCCTCTTTTTCAAGTTTCTCTATCCATTTCTCTACTTTTCCTAATATCTTAGGCGGCAAACTATCCAAAAATTCATCCGTAGGACATCTCCCTCTTCTATCTTCATAAAATATTACTTCGTACATTTCTTTATTCCGTATTTACACTGTTTTTTGGATAATTGCCCCACATTCTGATTTTGCAATCTGACTTGTTACGCACTTTCGGCACCAACGTCCCCTAACTTCCCCTAAACTGTCCCCTTCCCCTACCATTCCCCTACTTTCATCCGATATCATAAAGACAATGGCTTTCTTTCGTTCTGGTTTAAGATTGGCTTCTTCAATAGACAATTTAAGCCATGAATATGGAAACTCTTTTAAAACCTTCCAAGGCGCTCTCCGTAAGGATTCGATGGTATATTTTTTGGCTACGGCTGGTTTTTTAAGTAACTCACGCAACAACTCAATTGTAGGATGTTTAAGAATACCTTGAACAATAGGTATTCTGATTTCATGCTCGGATGAAATTGTACATTCTACAAAACCCATAATTTGTACAAAATTATTGGATCTTCTCATTTTCTTTCTCTTTGATTTTCATGTATCCTCTTTAAAAGTCATGGGAGAATCCGTTTTTTATCCCACGCAAAGACGCAAAGGCGCTAAGATTGGCTACTTGGCTCCTACCCTTAGATTT
>JASEGY010000792.1 GCA_030019105.1 bacterium
ATAGCCTATCTTGAATTCGCTTACCCCAAAATATTTATCTTAAGAGCTATAGTAGGTAGCAGGTAGCAGGTAGGTACTACTTACCACTTACTAAATAAAGGGGGCAGAGATGGAAGTTAAAGTTAATGGTCGACCTCTGGACGTTGAACTGGAAGAAGAAAATAATTTAGGTGAAGTACTGAAAGGACTTACCGAGTGGATAGCCCGACAGGGAAAAGGGATACTCCATGCAAGGCTAAATGGCGAAGTGTTTCCGGTAATGGATAAAAAAATTGCCTCTATGCCTCTGGAAGATATCCATACCTTAGAACTCGAGATTGTAGAAAGAGAGATTTTACCTGAAGGCGAAGAAGAGATGTTTGCGCCCACGGAAAGCCTTGATGCCAGTACTATCATTGAACAACTAATGGAAATAAAAACTCACATCCCTGATCTGGCCGGTCAGTTGGAAAGTGTTTCCATCAGCCTGACTACCGGTGGACAGGCTCAGGCGATGGATCTACTTCAAGGAGTGGCCAAATCTATAGATGAGATAATAACCTTGCTCAAGAATACACGAAGGTTGTTCGATCTTGACTATCAGCTTATCCAAATTGGAGAACAGAATATAGAAGACAAAATCATGGACCTGAAATCACTTTTGGCTGAAATCATTATTACCTTTGAAAATAATGATCTGGTTATGCTTTCCGATCTTCTGGAATATGAACTTGCCCCTATGTTGTCAGGTTGGGAGGAGGTTCTAACTATTCTTATTACCGAGGTAGAGAAAAGGGTCAACTAACAGTTTTGTCAGTAGTCGGTGAATATAGCTTTTAAGATAATGTTTTTGGGGTAAGCGAACTCAAGACAGGTTGTTCGATTTTTGGAGTTAATCCTTTAGGATTTCATTAGTTATGAAAGGCTAAAGCCTAAACT
>JASEGY010000793.1 GCA_030019105.1 bacterium
TTATCTGTCTTCATTAGGGGCAGGAGCGGATATAATCCTTTTATTTTCTTTTCCAGTATCTTTTCTGCCTCTACTTCCCACAATTTGATCACCTTAATTTCGTGAATTGCCCAAACGATGATCAAGGCCGCATCTTCGCGAGTCCTTCGATGATTTGCTTGCCTATTTCACTCATTTATTCTCCATCAACTGCCACGAGTGGTGCATCCGTTGGAAGACGGTCAGCCAGGTGAGGATAACCAGGGCTAAAAGGATTATAGGGAAAAAAGCCGGTCCGATCAGTCCTCCCAGGATAAGAAGGATAATTCTTTCCGGCCGTTCCATTAATCCGACTTTACACTCATGATCAAGCCCCTCAGCTCTGGCCTTGGTATAGCTGACCATAAGAGACCCGGCCATGGTAAGGAAGAGAAGCATAATATGAATGGCTTCTCCTGCCCAGAGATAATAAAGGCATATCCCTAAAAAGATAATGATTTCCGAAAATCTATCCAGACATGAGTCTAAGAAGGCCCCAAATACCGAGCTTTGTCCACTCGATCTGGCCACCGCTCCATCAAACAGGTCACAGAGGCCGGAAAAAATGACAAAGAAGACAGCTACTCTGAAACGACCCAGGGAAAAGGCGGCCGCCGCCAGGAGGCTCATTCCTAACCCAATTAAGGTAATAATATTGGGCGCAACCCCTTTTTGCGCCAGGAAATCAGTTATAGGGGTGATCCACTCGGTCACCTTCGGTTTCAATGCAGTTTCGATCATTATCTTTAGCCTTTGCTAACACTTGAAAAGTTGAGGATGACTTCCTGTACGATAAAGAACAAGTTCATCATCCTCTATTGCGTAAATCAGAATCCAATTAGGTTCGATATAATATTACCCCGCAACATTTGCGTTGTCCGCGAGAATGTTACGATTGCG